>NZ_JBHZOP010000058.1:0-8041 GCF_042787595.1 Stenotrophomonas sp. YIM B13575
GATAGCGCTGCTTTGTAGAGCCGAGCCCATGCTCGGCTGCCGTCAGGGGCCCAAGCCGAGCATGGGCTCGGCTCTACAGCGGCCAGCCCGCGTGTTCAGGGCAGCTGCGTGCGCACCCGGGCGAAGCGGCGCAGGTCATGCAGGACGCCGCGCTTGTAGACGGCGCAGCGCTCCACGCCCTCTTCCTGGAAACCATTCTTTTCCAGTACCCGGGCCGAGCCCAGGTTGAAGTCGACCACCGTGGCCTGCAGCCTGAACAGGCCAAGCTCGTCCATCACCCAGGGCGCGAACAGACCGACCACACCGGTCATCAGGCCCCTTCCCCAATGGGCCTGGCCGAGCCAGTAGCCCAGTTCAGCGGTATGCCCGCGCTCGGCCACGCCCTGCTGCGCACCCACGCTGCCGCAGGCCTGGCCGTCGATCTCGATGGCCAGGTTCAGCGTGCCGGGGGTCAGCACGCGCCCGCCCAGGAAGGCTTCGCCATCCTCGCGGGTGTACGGATACGGGAAGCGGTCACGCAGGCCGCGCGAGACGTCCGCGTCGTTGGCGTGGCGCAGCAGGGATTCGAGGTCGTCAGGACGCCAGGGGCGCAGGACGAATCCGTTGCCTTGCAAGCGCGGGGTCAGAGCCCTTTCCCTTTGGGAAACGGATCCGACCCCTTCGGTGCCCCCGTCGGCGCGATGGTCAGGCATGACCACCGACCGACGGCGAGTCGGCCTCCTGCTTCTCCAGCTCGCGCTTCACCGCCTCCGGCGAGCGGGTATACGGCGCCAGCCGCGCGTAGAACGCCGGCACCACGAACAGCGACAGGAAGGTGGACAGGGTGACGCCGAAGATGATCACGATGCCGATGGTGCCACGGCTGGCCGAACCCGGGCCACCGGCCACCACCAGCGGGATGGCGCCGACCACGGTGGCGATCGAGGTCATCAGGATCGGACGCAGGCGCACCATCGCCGATTCGATGATCGCTTCGCGCACGGTTCGCCCGTCGTCACGCAGCTGGTTGGCGAATTCGACGATCAGGATGCCGTTCTTGGCCGCCAGGCCCACCAGCATGACGATGCCGATCTGGCTGAACAGGTTCACCGTCCCTCCGCTCAGCCACAGGCCAACCAGCGCGCCGAGCACGCCCAGTGGCACGGTCAGCATGATCGTCAGCGGGTGGATGAAGCTTTCGAACTGTGCGGCCAGCACCAGGTACACCACCAGCAGGGCCATGGCGAAGGTCAGCAGCACCGCGCCACCCGCACTCTGGTACTCGCGCGATTCGCCCTTCCAGTTCACCTGCGCGTACTGCGGCAGCTCTTCGCGGGTCACCTGCTGCGCCCAGGCGATGGCCTCACCCAGCGGATACCCCGGTGCCAGACCGGCGCTGATGGTGATCGAGCGCAGCCGGTTGAAGCGGTTCAAGGTGCCCGCTTCGGCCACTTCGCTCAGCGTGACCAGGTTGGACAACGGCACCAGTTCACCGGAGGTGGCACGCACGCGGATCGCGGCGAGGTCGGCCGGGCTGGCGCGGCCATCGCGGCCGGCCTGGACCAGCACGTCGTACTCTTCGCCGTTGTCGACGAAGGTGGTGACGCGGCGCGAGCCCATCATCGTTTCCAGCGCCGAACCGATCGCGGTGACCGGCACGCCGAGGTCGGCCGCACGCTGGCGGTCGATGTTCACCCGCATCTGCGGACGGGTTTCCTTGTAATCCGAGTCCGGGCCGACCAGGCCGGGGTTGTCGGCCATGCGCAGCAGGATGCGGTCGCGCCACTGCGCGATCTCGGCGTATTCCGGGCCACCCAGCACGATCTGGAACGGCTGCCCGCCACTGCGCACCAGGCCGCCACCGACCTGGGTACGCACGCGCACGCCACGGATGGTGTCCAGTTCCTTCTGCAGTTCGTTGGCTACTTCCGGCGTGCCTTCGCTGCGCTGGCGCCACGGTTGCAGGAACACGCTGACGCGGCCGGTGTGCATTTCCTCGCTGGCGCCGAAGCCGCCGGGCACGCGCGGGTTGGCGCGCACGATCGGCTTGTCCGCGCCCACATGCGGTGCCAGCAGTGCTTCGACCTGCTGTACCTGCTGCACGGTGTAGTCGTAGCCGGCGCCTTCCGGGCCATCGATCATGATCTGGAACGAACCACGGTCTTCGGCCGGGGCCAGTTCCGAGGGCAGCACCTTGATCAGCAGCCAGCTGGCCGCCAACGCAGCGACCATCACCAGCAGGTAGATCCAGGTGCGGTCGACGTGGTGGTCGAGCACGCGGCCGTAAGCGCCGGCCAGGCGTTCCAGATTGCGGTTGATGAAACCGTGCAGCCCGCGCGGTGCCTGCCCGGTATGCGGCTTGAGCAGCTTGGAGGCCATCATCGGGGTCAGCGTCAGCGCGACGAACGCCGACAGCGCGACCGCGGCGGCCAGCGCCACCGCCAGTTCACGGAACAGGCGCCCGGTGTTGCCTTCCAGGAAACCGACCGGCAGGAACACCGCCACCAGCACGGCGGTGGTGGCGATCACCGCGAACGCCACCTGCGCGGTGCCGCGCTTGGACGCTACCAGCGGCGGTTCGCCGAGGTCGATGCGGCGCTGTACGTTTTCCACCACCACGATCGCGTCATCCACCACCAGGCCGATGCACAGCACCAGCGCCAGCAGCGTCAGCAGGTTGATCGAGAAGTCGAATGCGTACAGCGCGATGAACGCCGCCACCAGGCACACCGGCACCGTCACTGCGGGAATCAACGCCGCGCGGAAGCTGCCGAGGAACAACCAGATCACCGCCAGCACCAGGATCATCGCCTCCACCAGCGTGGCGTAGACACGGTCGACGGCGGCCTCGATGAAGGTGGTGTTGTCGAAAGCAACGAAGATCTGCGTGCCCTTGGGCAGGGTCAGCGCCACACGCTCGGCCTCGGCGCGCGCAGTGCGCGCCACGTCCAGCGAGTTGGCGGTGGAGGTCTTGACGATGCCCAGGCCGATGCCGGGCTCGCCGTTGCTGCGGTAGTAGGCGCGACGCTCGGCCGAGGCCAGCTCGATCTTCGCCACATCGCCCATGCGCACCACGTAGCCATCACGGCCCTTGCCCAGCGGAATGGTCGCGAAGTCTTCGGGCTTGATGTAGTTGCGCTCCACGCGCAGGGTGAAATCGCGGTCGGTGGACTCGATGCGGCCGGCCGGCAGTTCCACGTTCTCATTGCGCAGCGCGGTTTCGATATCGCCGGTGGTCAGGCCACGTGCGGCCAGCTGGTCACGGTCCAGCCAGATGCGCATCGCATAGCGCTGGCGGCCACCGATGCGGACCTGGGCCACGCCATCAAGGCTGGAGAAGCGGTCGACCACGTAGCGGTCGGCGTAGTCGCTCAGTTCCAGCGTGTCCATGGTCGAGGACACCATGTTGAACCAGATGATCGGGTCGGCATCGCTCTCGACCTTGGCGATCTCCGGTGGCCGCGCCTCTTCGGGCATGCGGTCGGCCACGCGGCTGACAGCATCGCGCACGTCGTTGGCTGCCGCTTCGATGTCTCGGTTGGAGGTGAATTCGATGCTGACCTGCGAACGGCCATTGGTGCTGCGCGCGTTGATCGTATCAATGCCTTCGATACCGGCCAGCGCGTCTTCCAGCACCTGGGTGATGCGGCTTTCGATGACCGCTGCCGAGGCGCCGGTGTAGTCCACCGACACCGAAACGATCGGCGGGTCGATGGCCGGCAGTTCGCGCAGGGTCAAGCGGGTGAAGGACATCACGCCCAGCACCAGCAACAGCAGGCTCATCACCACGGCAAACACCGGCCGCTGGATGGAGATGTCAGACAGCTTCATCCGCCGTGCCCCCCGGCAGCGGCCGGTGCTTCAACCGTCGCCGGCTGCGCGCCGCTGGCGGGCGCGGCGTCGCTGGCCGCCACCTTCAGGCCCGCACGCAGCTTGCCGGTGCCATCCACCACGATGCGCTGGCCGGCCTGCAGGCCCTGCTTGATCTCGACCACGCCGGCGCGACGCGCGCCGGTGACCACGTCCACGCGTTCGACGGTGTCATCGGCCTTGATGCGGTACATGAAACTATCGCGACCGACCTGCACCACGGCGATTTCCGGCACCACTAGTGCCGGTCGATCGGGATGGAACAGGCGAACGTCGAGCAGCATGCCCGGACGCAGTGCGTGGTCGCCGTTGGCGAAGTCGGCACGTACGGTCACCGCACGGGTAGCGGGGTCGATGCGTGCATCGATGGTGCTGACCTCGCCTTCGAAGATGCGGCCCGGCCAGGCCACACTGGTCGCCTGCACCTTGTCGCCGGTGGTCAGCGACGCCAGCTCCACTTCCGGTACCTGGAAATCGATGTGCATGCGCTCGACGTCGTCGAGGGTGGCGATCACCGTAGTCGGCGTCAGCAGCGTGCCCGGGCTGATCTGGCGGATGCCGAGGACGCCGGCGAACGGCGCGCGCACGCGACGATCACCGATGTCCGACTGCATCTGCGCCACGCGCGCCTCGGCGGCATCGCGGATCGACTTCTGCGTGTCGAGCGTCGCGCTGGACACCAACCGCTGCGCCGCCAGTTCGCGCTGGCGCTTGTACAACTGGTCGGCTTCGCGGAAGGTCGCCTGCGCCTGCACCAATGCGGCTTCCTGGGCCTGCCCGCGCAGGGTCACCAGGGGCGCACCGGCGGCGACCTGCTGGCCACTTTCGAAATGCACGCGCTCGACGATCTCGCTCACCTTGGCGGTCACGCTGATCGACTCGCGCGCCTTGGCCGTACCCAGCGCCTGCAGCGTGTCGTTCCACTGCATCGCCTGCACGACCTGCGCGGTGACCGGCACGGCTTCGCCCTGCCGACGCGCGGCGGCCTCCTGTTTGCCTGCGCACCCGGCCAGCACGGCCAGGCTGAGGCCAAGGGCCAGGGTCGAAGCGATACGAGCCAACATGAACAATCCTGAGTGATCCACGGCCGCCGAGTGTAGGCAAGGCCCCGCAAAAGCGATATGTGCCAAGCGTTTACCGGCGTGGAACGGGTACTGCGATAGCGCCGTGCGCCCATTCCATGCAAGGGTCTGCAGCACGGTGTCGGCGTATGTCGGGATGTATCCCGGCGCGCCATGAGCGGCGACGCCGTCGTAGAGTCGGGAGGCCCGGCCGAGGGCGCCGGGCGGGGTCGGAACCTGGCGGGGATCCGACCCCGTTTTCTTTGTTGCCCGGCGCATGGGTAGCGCCGGGCCATGCCCGGCGGATCAATACCGGTAGTTCACCTTCATCCACAGGCTGCGGCCGGGCTCGTTGATGCGCACCGGATCGGCCGGGAAGCCGAAATCGGCGCTGCCGGCCAGATTCAGATGCTCGCTGTAGGCACGGTCGAACAGATTGTCGACACCGGCGCTGAGCTGCAGCTGCGAACTGAAACGATAGGCCGCATTGAGCGCCAGCGTGGCAAAGCCGCTGCTCGGCCCGAGGTCCTGCGCCACCACGTTGCCCTGCCCGTCCGCGACCCGATGCTGATGGGTGACCGCGCGCACCAGTGCACCGGCACTCCAGCGCTGGCCTTCCCAGTCCGCACTCAGGCGCGCTTCCAGCGGCGGCATCTGCGGCAACGGGCGATGCTGGTCGCGGTTCTCGCCCCAGGCATAGGCCAGGGTGCCACCCAGCTTCCACTGCGCGTCCAGCTGCAGCTGCACACCGGCCTCGGCACCGGCGATGCGTGCCTGCACGTTGTCGGCCTGGCTCATGCCCATCATGCCGCTGCCGCGATAGGTGAACAGGATGTAGTCCTGGATCTGCCCCGCATAGGCCGAGACCCAGGCCTGCACGCGCGGGCCCTTGTATTGCAGGCCAACGTCGAGCTGGGTGGTGCGCTCGGGCTGGATGCCAGCGAACGCGTTCACCGCACCTGCCGGCCCATGATCGGGCGAGAACAGTTCCCAGTAGTCGGGCATGCGCTGGCTGTGGCCCAGCCCGGCATACCAGGTCAGGCCGTCGGCGAGATCCTGTTCGTAGCGCAGGAACCCACTGCCCAGCCATTCCCTGCGGCGCTGGCCGGCAGTGGGATTGGGCATGGCCATCATCATGCCGCCGATGTCGGCGCGCTCATCGCGCACGCTGGCACGATCGACGCGCAGGCCGCCGATCCAGCGCTGGTCGGTGCCGGCGCCGAGGGTCAGTTCAGTGAATGCACCGTAGCGGCGGAAGTTGGCGTCGGTGTTCCAGTCCGCCTGCTTGTAGGTGTCGCGGCCCATGCCCATGCGGCCGCGATGCCGACTGTCCTCACCATCCACACCGGCCACCAGCTGCACGTCCTGCCAGCGCCACTCGGAGCTGATGCGCCCACCCTGCGTGCGGCGATCCCCGTTCGACGCCATCGGCATTGGCATCATGCTGTGCGGATTCGGTTCGCGCAGCGTGTAGTTGTCCATCACGTGGTCGGCTTCGTTGTAGTACACGTTGGCCTGCAGCGTGTCCCACGCCCCGGGCAGGTTGCGCTTCTCGAAGCGTGCGGCGTAGCTGGTGCGCTCGAACGCGGCACCGTCCATGCCGCGCCCGGCGTAGCGCGCGATCGCATCGCCGGCACCGGCGGATACTTCAAACAGCGTATCGGCATCAGGCGTCCAGCCAACGGCTACGTCGCCATTCCACTTCCGCCATTTCGACGGAACAACATCACCGTTGCCGTCCTTGTAGTCATCGGCTTCGGAGCGGTTGCCGCTGGCCCGCACATAGCCGGTCGGATTACCCAGGGTGAGGTCCAGCACCTGGTCGTTGCGGTTGCGCGAACCGACCAGCGCACTGGCGTCGGCACGCAGCCCCGGTGCATCGAAACGCGGAGTATCACGCTCAAAACGCACGGTGCCCGCAGACGCACCCGCGCCCCAGCGCACGCTCTGCGGGCCCTTGATGATGGTCAGCCGGTCAAAACTCTCCGGCGAGATGTAGGACAGCGGATTGTCCATCCGCGAAGGGCAGGCACCAATCAGATTGCCATCGTTGCTGAGTATGTTCAGGCGTGAACCGAACATGCCGCGCAGCACCGGGTCGCCGTTGGTGCCGCCATTGCGGATGGCGGAAAAGCCGGGAACCGTCTTCAGGTAATCGGCGCCATCGCTGGCCGGCACCGGCTGCCGCGGCAGGCGCGGATCGGTCACCCAGTGCAAGGGCGAGGACGGTGCAGCGGCGGTGACCACCAGCGTTTCCAGCGTCCGCGCTTCTTCAGCGGGCGCGGCATGGGCGAAGGGCGCGGTCAAGGCAACGCCAAGCGCAAACGGCAGGCGCGCACGGGCGCCCGCGGCGGGGAAAGTCATTTTCATGGGAACAGCTCCAAGGTACGCACGCGCGCACGACGCCCTTGCAGGCATCGTGCGACGGATTCGATAGGGAAATCAGCGGACGGTGGAGATCAGCGGCGGGCCACGCGCGGCGTGTGCCGGCCAATGCAGCAGCGGCAGGCGCGGCTGCGACCATGGGAACACCAGCTTCGGCCGCCACAGCAGGGGCAGCAGCAGCACCAGCACTGCCAGCCACGGCAGCAGGCGCATGGCCAGCACGCAGTACTCGCAGGCCTCGCCATGCATGGCGTGCGGATCGGCGGGCGGGGTCGGATCCCTTTGCCCTGTCAAAGGGCTCTGACCCTCAGCCATATCGCCGTGATGCATATGAGCATGGTCCATGCCGCCATGCATTGTGGATGGGGTCAGAGCCCTTCCCTGTGGTGAAGGGATCTGACCCTGAGGCGCCTGCAGCGCGCGGCTGACCAGCGGCGCAAGCACCATCAGCAGCGTCGCGATGAAGGCGAGCTGGAGCAGCGTTCGATGCAGGCGGGCGGTACGGATCACCGCGCTAGTGTAGAGGTGCCCCCCGGGGGCGCCGTGCGACGAACCGTCGCAGGAGAGGGGTTATCGGCAGGGCTGCGCCCTGCACCTGCAGAGGCAACGGCAACGGCCGAAGCAACGGCAACACCGTGCATTCCGTGGGATGGCGGGGTGGGTCCGGTTGCGGGGGCCGCTGCAAGTACGTCCATGTAAGCTCGGTCGCCGCATCCATGCGGCTCACGCCCCCGCAACCGGACCCA
>NZ_JBHZOP010000059.1:0-8787 GCF_042787595.1 Stenotrophomonas sp. YIM B13575
GCGTACATCCAGAGGCTGCCGGCCAGCGGCCGGCACTACCGTGCCCGTCTGCAGGAAGGGCCGAAGCTCCTCCTGCAAACACAGTTGCTACAGGGACGTACTTGCGGCGTGTCCCGCAACCCTACATCGCCCCACCACCCCACAGACGTCGCCGAGCCGATGCGCTTTGGCCGTTGCCGTTGCCTGGCTTGTAGAAAGCGCTGCCGGCCGCCGGCCGGCCAACATCCCCCCGCTGCGCTGCGGCGCGACCTGCGGCCGACCGATCTGGGATAATGCGCGTTCTTGTTTCCTCTGCTGCCGGACCCGGTCATGACCCAGAAGACGCTGCTCAACGATACCCACCGCGCCCTTGGCGCCAAGATGGTCGATTTCGGGGGTTGGGACATGCCCATCCACTACGGCTCGCAGCTGGACGAGCACCACCTGGTGCGTCGTGAGTCGGGCGTGTTCGACGTCAGCCACATGACCGTGGTCGACCTGCGCGGCGACCAGGTCAAGCCGTTCCTGCGCCGCCTGCTGGCCAACTCGGTCGACAAGCTCAAGGCCACCGGCAAGGCGCTGTACTCGTGCATGTTGAATCCGCAGGGCGGCGTCATCGACGACCTGATCGTCTATTACCTGGGCGAAGACTTCTTCCGCATGGTGGTCAATGCCTCCACCCGCGAGAAGGATCTGGCGTGGCTGCGCGAGCAGGCGGCGCCGTTCAACGTCTCCGTCGAGCAGCGTCCGGACCTGGCGATCCTCGCCGTGCAGGGGCCGCAGGCGCGCGACATCGTCATCGGCCTGGCCCGCGAAGCCGACCGTGAGTCGCTGGGCAAGCTCGGCCGCTTCGCCGCGCTGCAGGTGCAGTCCGACGACGGCGTTGAACTGTTCGTCGCCCGCACCGGCTACACCGGCGAAGACGGTTTCGAGATCCTGCTGCCGCAGGATGCCGTGGTCGCGTCCTGGAACCGCCTGCTTGCCGCTGGCGTGAAGCCGGCCGGTCTCGGCGCGCGCGACACCCTGCGCCTGGAAGCCGGCATGAATCTGTACGGCCAGGACATGGATGAAGCGATCAGCCCCTACGAAGCGGCGCTGGCCTGGACGGTGTCGCTGGACGAAGGCCGCGACTTCATCGGCCGCGATGTGCTGGAGGCGCAGAAGGCCGCTGGCAACGCACGCCAGATGATCGGCCTGGTGATGGATGAGAAGGGCGTGCTGCGCCATGGCCAGGCGGTCACCACGGCCGGAGGCCAGGGCGAGATCCTGTCCGGCACCTTCTCGCCGACCCTGGCCAAGGGCATCGCATTCGCGCGCGTGCCGGCCGGTGAACTCGGTCAGGTCACCGTCGACATCCGCGGCCGTCAGGTGCCGGTGCGGGTGGTCAAGTTCCCGTTCGTGCGCGAAGGCCAGGCCCAGCCCGGCGTGCTGGCCGACGCGTGATCCAAACGTGCCGGTCGTCACTGCCAGCAGTGGCGGCCGGTTGGTTACACTAGCCCCGTTTTTTCCACCCCCTGCATATCTCTGGAGCAGTCCCATGAGCGAGATCCCCGGCGACCTCAAGTTCCTCAAGTCCCATGAGTGGGCCCGTGTCGAAGGCAATGGCCGCGTGACCGTCGGTATTTCCGACCACGCTCAGGGCCTGCTGGGTGACCTGGTCTACGTCGAGCTGCCGGAAGTCGGCACGACCGCCAAGGCCAACGAGCAGATCGCGGTCGTCGAGTCGGTGAAGGCCGCCTCCGACGTCTACAGCCCGATCAGCGGCACCATCGTCGAGGTCAACTCGGCGCTGGCCGACAAGCCGGAAACCATCAACGAAGACGCCTACGGCGACGGCTGGATGTTCGTGGTCGAAGTGTCCAACAGCGAAGAGCTCAACGAACTGCTGGACCCGGACGCGTACGCCGAAGGCCTGGAAGACGAAGACCACTGAGTCGTCGTTTCCCCGGTACGAAAACGGCCACCCTCGGGTGGCCGTTTTCGTTTTGGAGGACGCGTCGAACTTATGCCGACCGGTTCGCCGCATGCCATCGCCATGGCATCAGCCGGTGTTGAGCGCGGCCGAAGGGCGTGCGCAGTTTTGCGCAAATCTGCATTTCCACCCCCGCGACGGCGCGTCCGGATGTGAAAAGTTTTTGCCCTTGTTGCAGGTCCGTTGTGCTGGCGTTGGCGAGTGCCTCGCCGTGCACGACCACGTCGCCGTGCGGCGCTCTACTTCAGGCCTCTACATGACGCAGAGTGCTTATTTCAAGTGTTTTTTCTTCGCTGTTCGTGCGCAGCCGATGGCAGCGACGATGCGCGACGCCGTGTTTGCCGGTGCTCGCGGAGGAACATCGGCAGGCGCGGGAAGGGCTCCCGGGACGCGGCGGATGTGAAAATTTTTCGCGGGGGTTGTTGACAGTAAAAAAAACCGTGATTAGGTTTCGCCTCAGCAGACCTTGCCTGCCAAACCGAGTGCGCAGAATCAATCGTCCGATGCGAAGCAGCCCCTCGAAGACCACCGCGATCCTCAAGACGGTGGACATGGCCCCGCTTCCCCCGGAGAAATGCAAGGCGACCCCTGTTCCGATGCCTGCTCCGCCGATCGTGGCGGGCATCACCGCATCCGTAACGGCGCGCCTGACGCGCCGGCGGTCCCCGCACGCAGCATGGGCGGGTTTGATCCACCTGGGCGTTTCAACTCCCTATCACTGACGAGGAGCCATCACCATGGCAACCAAGAAAGCTGCGAAGAAAAAGCCCGCCGCCAAGAAAGCGGTGAAGAAAGTCGCCAAGAAGGCCGCTGCCAAGAAGGCAGTGAAGAAGGTCGCGAAGAAGGCGACCGCCAAGAAGGCAGTGAAGAAGGCTGCCAAGAAGGTCGCCAAGAAGGCCACGGCGAAGAAGACAGTGAAGAAGGCTGCGAAGAAGGTAGCCAAGAAGTCCACTGCCAAGAAGGCCGTAAAGAAGACCGCGAAGAAGGCCGTCAAGAAGGTAGCCAAGAAGGCCACCAAGAAGACTGCCAAGAAAGCCGTAAAGAAGACCGCCAAGAAAGCCACCGCCCGCAAGCCGGCCAAGAAGGTCGCCAAGAAGGCAGTGAAGAAGGCGGTAAAGAAGACCGCCAAGAAAGCGGTGAAGAAGACTGCGAAGAAGGCGACCAAGAAGGCTGCCCCGAAGAAGGCTGCCAAGAAGGTTGCCAAGCGCAAGCCGGCCGCCCGCAAGAAGAAGGCGGCCCCGGTGGCCCTTCCGGCAACGCCGGCACCGCTGATCTAAGTACTTCCCGATAGCCGTACCCTGAGACCCCTTCCCCGACTGCCCAGCGGGGAGGGGGTTTTTTTATGGCCTGTCTGTGCCTGGCCAGCTGCGTTCACCCGCTGCGTCGCAGGGAAACCGCTCGATCAGGAAATCCACGAAGCTGCGCAGGCGGGTCGAGTGATAACGGTCGTGCGGATAGACCACGTGCATGGGCCGTCCGCGGCGGCCATGCTCCGGCAGCAACGGGACCAGGCCACCCGCATCGATGTCCGCTGCCAGCAGCAGGCTCGACTGCAGGATGATGCCCTGACCCTGCAGCGCGGCCAGCCGCAACGCTTCTCCGTTGTTGATCTGCAGGCGTCCTGAGGGTGGCTGCGTCGCTGACGTTGCCTCGTTGCCCAGCCAGTGCGACAGCGCCGCCGGATCCAGCGACAGGCATTCATGTTGCTGCAGCGCCTGCACGCTATGCGGCGTGCCCTGCCGTGCGAGGTAGGCCGGTGATGCACACAGGGTCAGTCGATAGGGGCTGAGCGGACGCGCCACCAGATGCGTGGTGTCGGCCAGCATGCCGATGCGGATGGCGGCCTCGAATCCCTCATCGGCCAGTTCGACCACGCGATCGGTCAGCACCAGTTCGACACTGACCTCGGGGTAGCGGTCCATATAGGTCGACAGTGCCGGGACCAGCGCATGCGTGCCGAAGATCACCGGCGCACTGATCCGCAGCTTGCCCGCCGGTGCCAGATGGTGATGCTGGGCCTGTGCATCGGTTTCCTCCACCAGGCGCAGGATCTCCTTGCAGCGGCCGTAGTAGGCCTCACCGAACGCGGTCATGTGCTGCCGTCGGGTGGTGCGGCTCAACAGCTGCATGCCCAGCCGTTTTTCCAGGGCGCGCAGGTGCTTGCCGGCCATCGTCGCGGAGATGTCCAGTGCCGACGCCGCGGCACTCAGGCTGCCCTTTTCCACGGCCAGCACATAGACCTGCATGCTCTCCAACAGGTTCATCTGACACCCCGGGTTCTGAATGTTGAAACCTCGTCGAAGTTTATCAATCGAGGGTATTCAAAGAGCATGTCCGCACGGCCAGATGGGCCGGTAGAACCTGGCAGGGCAACACATGAAACTGGATCTTGAAGGACGTACCGCGCTGGTCACCGGCGCAGGTAGTGGCATCGGCGCTGGTGTCGCGCGGGTGTTGGCGACGCTGGGTGTGCGCATGGCGATCACTGCGCGGCGGCAGGCGCCGTTGCAGTCGGTGGCGGCCGCGATCGAGGCGGCGGGTGGGCCAGCACCGGTCGTGCTGCTGGGCGATCTGACCGACGCCGACGATGTGCAGCGCATTGCCAGCGCGTCGCTGCAGGCGCTGCAGCGCGTGGATATCCTGGTCAATGCGGCCGGTGGTGCACGGCTGGCCGGCGTGGCTGCAGCAGATGAGGTGTGGGACGAGGCGATGGCGCTGAACTTCTCGGCGGCACGACGGCTGACGCAGGCGTTGCTGCCGTCGATGCGGGCCAATGGCTGGGGGCGTGTCATCAACCTCAGTGGGTCGATGGAGCCGCGCGCGGTGAATGCCGCGAGCCCGGCGAAAGCGGCGCTGCATCTGTGGAGCAAGGGACTGTCCTGCGACGTGGCGGGCGAGGGCATCACCATCAACTCGATTGCACCAGGACGTATCAACAGCGCGCAGATCCTGGATCGTCTGCATCCCACCGAAGAGAGCCGACGTGAGTTCATCGCCCGCAACATCCCGATGGGGCGTTTCGGCGAACCGGAGGAGGTGGCGCACCTGGTTGCATTCCTGGCCTCCCCGTTGGCGGGGTACATCACTGGGGCGGTGATTCCGGTGGATGGCGGAATGCACTACTTCGCCCACTAGCCCTGCGGAACGGTGGAGCCGAACCATGCTCGGCTGCTTGAATCAGCCGAGCATGGGCTCGCCTCTACAACAACAAAAAAAGGGCGACCCGTGGGCCGCCCTTCTGCTCACGGTCGAGTTCGCCAGCTCAGCGCGGCGAGGCCACCGCGCGGTTGCCCGAGGCACCCTTGCCCTTGCGCTTGTCCTGCTGTGCCGGGGCGGCGCCTTCGGCCATCAGGTTGTCGCTGCCGAAGTCGGTATCCACATCCAGCCAGCGCTGCGACGGCAGGCCGAGGGCTGCGTCGAGCACGGTCGGCAGCAGGCCGCTGGGCAGGCCGCTTTCACCGTTCCACATGATGGCGATGCCGAGGTCGCGCTCCGGTACCAATGCCACCAGGCCGCGGTAACCCTGCACGGCGCCGGCATGGAACACGACATCGTGACCGGCGTAGTCGAAGGTGCGCCAGCCCAGCGCGTAGCCGGCCGAGTGCAGGCGTTCACGGCGCCAGCCCGAACGCATCTCGCCCGGGGTGTTGATCAGGCTGGAGTGCAGGGTGGCCAGCAGCGGCGCCGGCAGCACGTCCGGGCGGTGGCCGGTATGGGCCAGCAGCCACTGCGCCATGTCACTGGCGCTGGCGTTGACGCCGGCAGCAGGGGCAACGCGGTAATAGGTCGGCTTCGGCGTCAGCGATACCCAGCCGTTGCGGCTGCGCACGTGCGGGCGCGCCCAGCGCGAACTGGCCTGGATGCCGGCCAGGCCAAGGCTGGCATCGTTCATGCCGAGCGGCTTGAAGATGCGGCGTTCGACCGACTGCTCGTAGAAACTGCCGGAAGCGGCGTAGACGACGTCGCCGATCAGGCTGAAGGCCACATTCTGGTAGGCGTAGCAGTCGCCCGGCAGGCACTTCAGGCTGGTGTTGGCCAGCTTCTGGGTCAGCGCGTAGTACTCGGCATTGCCTTCGATGTCGCGGTCGTAGGCGTTGTACGGCAGGCCGACGCGATGGCTGAGCACATCGGCCACGGTCAGGCGGTCGGTGGCTTCCGGCGAGTTCAGGCGGAAGCCCGGCACGTAGTCGGTGACCTTGCTGTCCCAGCGCAGCGTGCCGTCATTGACCAGCAGGCCGGCCATGGTGCCGGCGAAGGCCTTGGACAGCGACGCCAGGCGGAACACGGTGTGGGCATCGACCGGCAGCGGGTTGTTGACGTCGGTGACGCCGTAGCCGCGCGCGCTGAGCACACGACCGCCCTGCACGATGGCCACCGCCATGCCCGGAACGCGCTCGCCATAGGTGAGCTGCTGCGCCATCGATTCGATGTTGGCGACGTTGAAACCGGCGGCCGGCAACTGCACCTGCGGCACCAGGCCGGTGCGGTAGGCCGCTGGCTGGGTGTGGGCGATGGCGCCACCGGCAGCGGTCTCGATGTTGGTCGGCATCGGCGGCAAGGCCGGCGGGGTCTGCGCGGTGGTGGACAAGGCAAGGGGCATCAACATGCCCAGCAAACCGGTGGCCGCCGAACGGATCGGACGACGCAGGCTGTTCTTTTTCATCGGTTGGAACCCGTGCGCGACTGCTGGGGATGATTCTAGCGCCGCTTTTCGCCTGTGCACAAACAAAGCGAAGATGAATGCGCATCTCGTTGAAAAAGTTGGAGTTTTGACGCCAGAAAAGCGTGTATCACAAGGTGTCCGCCGGGCCGGTCCGTGACACTGCGTTGCAGCCATCAGCGCCGCCTGCGCTGGCGATGTTGCAGTGCATTGGATAACGTACGCGCTTCACTGCCCCCGGAGCCTGCCATGCCGCTGTCCAACCGCCGTTTGCTGGCGAGGGGAGCCGCGTGAGCGCGGCCACTGCGGGCGGTCCGCTGAAGAAGCTGGTCGCAGCGCTGCGCGAGTCGCCGGCGCTCTGGTGGTCGTTCCTGTACTTCTTCTGCCTGCTCAGCGGCTACTACGTGCTGCGCCCGGTGCGCGAAGCGATGGCCGCCTCGGCCGACCTGGAGACGGTGTTCCCACCGGTGCTGATCGCCTGGTTCGCCAGCCACGGCATCGCGCTGAAGGACTTTGTCCTGCAGTTCCTGTTTTCCTGCGTGTTCGTGATCATGCTGGTGCTGCAGCCGGTCTATGGCTGGCTGGTCAGCCGCTTCCCGCGGCGGGTGTTCCTGCCGGCGGTGTACGGATTCTTCATTGCCACCCTGCTGGGCTTCTATGCGCTGTTCGACAGCCAAGTGCCGGGGCGGGGCATGGCCTTCTTCCTCTGGGTGATGGTGTTCAACCTGTTCGCAGTGGCCGTGTTCTGGAGCTTCATGGCCGACGTGTTCTCCAACGCGCAGGCGCGTGCCTACTACGGCTATATCGGTGCGGCCGGCACCATCGGTGCCTTCCTTGGCCCGCTCATTACCAGTGCGCTGGCGCAGCGCGTTGGCATCGCCAACCTGATGCTGGTGTCGGCCGGTTTCCTGATCATCTGCCTGTTCTGCATCTGGCGCCTGCGGCATTGGGCGGTGCTGCGCGAACGCGAGCAGCAGCTGGTGTCGGGTGAAAAGCCCATGGGTGGCAGCGTGCTCGATGGCCTGAAGCTGATCGTTCGTGAGCCGCTGCTGCGCTGGCTGGCAGTCCTGGTGATGTTCGGTGTGGGCGTGGGCACCCTGCTGTACAACCAGCAGGCCAGCATCGTGCGCGCGGCCGTCAGCGATCCAGCCGCCAGCACTGCGTTCTTCTCGCGCATCGACCTGGCGGTGAACGCATTGACGCTATTGCTGCAGTTGAGCCTGACCCGCTGGCTGCTGTCGCGTCATGGCATCGCCCCGGCCCTGCTGATTCCCGCCTTCGCCATCCTGCTCGGCTTCTCTGTGCTGGCTGCCTCGCCTCTGCCGATGATGGTGGCGGTGGTGCAGGTGTTGACCCGGGCCAGCGAGTTCTCGCTGTTCAAGCCAGCACGCGAAACCATCTACACCCGTGTGGACCGCCAGTGGCGCTACAAGGCCGGCGCGGCCATCGATACGGCGGTCTACCGCGGCGCTGACCTGAGCTTCACCTGGGTGCACAAGGGGCTGTCCCTGTTCGGTTCGCACGTGGTATTCGTCGGCGGGGTGGTGGTGGCCGCGTGCATGACCGCTGCTGCGTTCGGCGTGCTGCGCGAAGAAAAGAAGCTGCCGCGCGACCGCTGATTTTCCGGGGTCAGATCCCTTTCCCGCAGGGAAAGGGATCTGACCTCATTCTCCATCCCTGTTCAAGGAACCGCCCATGTACTGGATCGCGCTCGCCCTGACCCTGCTGGTCGCACTGCTGCACGTTTATTTCCTGGTGCTGGAGATGTTCCTGTGGACCCGCCCGCTGGGTCTGAAGACGTTCCGCAATACGCCGGAGAAGGCGGAGACCACGCGCGTGCTCGCGGCGAACCAGGGCCTGTACAACGGCTTCCTGGCGGCAGGCATCGTGGTGGGGCTGGTGTTGGCGCAGCCGGTGCTGGTGACGTTCTCGCTGGCGTGCGTGGTGGTGGCGGGCTGCTATGGCGCGTACAGCGTGAGCCGGCGCATCTTCATGATCCAGGCGGTGCCGGCGATCCTGGCGTTGATCCTTCGCGCGGTGGCGTAGTTTCCGGCCAACGGCGCAGCCCCTCGTGGTTGGCCGCTCAGATCAAAAGCCGCGCTTGGCGGGGCGGGTGGGCCGTGCAGGGGACGCTGCAAGTACGTCCCTGTAAGCTCGATGGCGCCATCCATGGCGC
>NZ_JBHZOP010000006.1:0-23112 GCF_042787595.1 Stenotrophomonas sp. YIM B13575
CGGCCAGCGGCTCGGGCCCTGCCGGACAGCCTTCGGCAACCGGCGCAGTGCGCCCCAGGGCGTACACCGCGCGGCGCACCGCCAGCAGCTGCGCGCCGGGGTCACCCTGCCCCAGCTGCATCGGTTCGCCGATGCGCAGCCGCAGCGGCCGGCCACGGCGGGCAAACATCTCGCGTGCCAGCAGGGCCGTACCGGCCGGCTTGAACAGGGTCGACGCGCCGTAGAACAGCGCCGAGTTGCGCGCTTCCACCCGCACCGGCAGTACCGGTGCGGCGGCGGCGCGGGCAAAACGGACAAACCCCCGCTGCCAGCGACCATCGCGGATGCCGAGCAGCGACAACCGCGAGACCTCGCCAGCCGGGAACACGATCACGCACTGCTCGGCCGCCAGCGCCTGCTCCACCGCCTGCAGGCTGGTGCGCTGGACCTTGCCACCGAGGATGCGGACCGGCAGCAGCAGGTCCTGCAGCGGCCCGATCGCGCCCAGCAGATCGTTGGCGACGATGCGCACGTCGCGGCGGATGCGGCCGACCGCATCCAGCAGGGCCAGGGCATCCAGCGCGCCGGAGGGATGGTTGGCCACGATCAACAGGCGTCCGGTGGCCGGGATCCGCGCCAGCGCGGCAGGGTCGACGTGGTAGCGACCCTCGATGAACTCCAGCCCGGCGGCGACGAAGTCGAAGCCGCGCACGTCGGCGTTGCGGCGCAGGAACGCCTCGATCCGGTCCAGCCGCGACCAGCGTCCGACGCTGCGCAGCAGGGGCCGGGCCAGTTGGCCGCGACGGCCATGGAACCAGTCGGGATAGCGTTGCTGCAGACGCTGTTCGAGTTCCTGCATGGCGTGTCCACTCCTGCCCGGCGGCCGGGTTGGCCGAGAGCCTGCGCCCGGCAGGCGGCAGCCAGATGGCGGTTTGGCGGCAGAATGATGACGGCGCCTGCACCGGCCCCTCCGGGCCTGGCGGCGGCGGCAATGGTCACGCCAGTGGAACACTGCCTGTGCACCATGCCCCCGCAATGCCCGCCAGGCCTTGCCCGGCCGGGCACAACACCTTAACCACCGGCAACCCATACCGGTTCACAATGCACAGGCGGCGCACCCCGTGTATCATTCGCGCCCATCTTTCCATCCGAATCAAAGGATATTAAGCCTGATGTCCAGCTACCTCTTCACCTCCGAGTCGGTCTCTGAAGGCCATCCGGACAAGGTTGCCGACCAGATCTCCGATGCGGTGCTGGACGCGATCCTGACCCAGGACCAGCGCGCCCGCGTGGCCTGCGAGACCATGGTCAAGACCGGCGTTGCCATCGTTGCCGGCGAAATCACCACCAGCGCCTGGATCGACCTGGAAGCGCTGACCCGCAAGGTCATCGTGGACATCGGCTACGACAGCTCCGACGTCGGCTTCGACGGCGCCACCTGCGGCGTACTGAACCTGATCGGCAAGCAGTCCCCGCACATCGCCCAGGGCGTTGACCGCAAGAAGCCGGAAGAAATGGGCGCTGGCGACCAGGGCCTGATGTTCGGCTATGCCACCAACGAAACCGACAGCTACATGCCGGCGGCGATCCACCTGTCGCACCGCCTGGTCGAGCAGCAGGCCAAGATCCGCAAGAAGCGCAACTCGCCGCTGTCCTGGCTGCGTCCGGACGCCAAGAGCCAGGTCACCCTGCGCTATGAAAACGGCGTGGTCTCGGCCATCGACGCGGTGGTCCTGTCGACCCAGCATGCCCCGGGCATCAAGCAGAAGGACCTCATCGAGGCCGTCCGCGAAGAGATCATCAAGCCGGTGCTGCCGGCCAAGTGGCTGCACAAGGGCACCAAGTTCCACATCAACCCGACCGGCAAGTTCGAGATCGGCGGCCCGGTGGGCGACTGCGGCCTGACCGGCCGCAAGATCATCGTCGACACCTACGGCGGCTGGGCCCGTCACGGTGGTGGCGCGTTCTCCGGCAAGGATCCATCCAAGGTCGACCGTTCGGCCGCCTACGCTGCCCGCTACGTCGCCAAGAACGTGGTGGCCGCCGGCCTGGCCGACCGTTGCGAAGTGCAGGTCTCCTACGCCATCGGCGTGGCTGAACCGACCTCGATCTCGGTCACCACCTTCGGCACCGGCAAGATCAGCGACGACAAGATCGAGAAGCTGATCCGCAAGCACTTCGACCTGCGCCCGTACGGCATCATCAAGATGCTGGACCTGGTGCACCCGATGTACCAGCAGACCGCCGCCTACGGCCACTTCGGCCGCAAGCCGAAGGAGTTCAGCTACATCAACGGCGAAGGCGAGACCGTCAACGCCACGGCCTTCTCCTGGGAGAAGACCGATCGCGCCGCCGCCCTGCGCGCCGATGCGAAGCTGAAGTAAGAAACACGAAGGGCCGCGCAAGCGGCCCTTCTGCTTTCTGTAGAGCCGAGCCCGTGCTCGGCTTTCTTTTTGCCTGCACCAAGAGCAGCCGAGCATGGGCTCGGCTCTACAAGGGCGATGCGTGCCCGATACAATCGCCGCATGTCGACCGAACTCAAATCCCACCAGCTGTCCATGACCGTGCTGATGTCGCCGGAGATGGCCAATTTCTCCGGCAAGGTCCACGGCGGCGCGATCCTGCGCCTGCTCGACCAGGTCGCCTATGCCTGCGCCAGCCGCTATGCCGGCCGCTACGTGGTCACCCTGTCGGTGGACCAGGTGGTGTTCCGCCAGCCGATTGCGGTGGGTGAACTGGTCACTTTCTTGGCCTCGGTGAACTACACCGGCACTTCGTCGATGGAAATCGGCGTCAAGGTGGTGGCCGAGGACATCCTCAAGCGCAGCGTGCGCCACGCCAACAGCTGCTTCTTCACCATGGTGGCGGTGGACGAGGACGGCCGGCCGACGCCGGTTCCGTCACTGCAGCCGGCCAGCTCGGACGAGAAGCGCCGCCAGGCCGCCGCACTGATCCGCCGCCAGCTGCGCCAGGAAATGGAACAGCGGCATCTGGAACTGCTGGCGTCGAATCCGCCGTCACCGGAAGAATGAAGGCGTGCGGGGCAAGCCCCGCACCCACCGAAGCGGGTAGCGCCGGGCCATGCCCGGCGGATGCATTTCACCCGGTGTTCTGCACGCCCTGCGAAACACCATTCACGCAGGCCACCAGCGCGCGCAGCAGGTCGTCGTCCTCGCGCCCGCTTTCGCGCCAGCGCTGCAGCAGGTCTACCTGCAGCACGCTGATCGGGTCCACATAGGGGTTGCGCAGGCGGATCGACAGCGCCAGCCGCGCGTCGTGGTCCAACAGGGTCTGCTGCTCCATCAGCGCCAGCAGCCAGTGCCGGGTCAGTTCCAGTTCGCGCTCGACCTGCGGGAAGAACGCATCGTGCAGCTCGCCTGACAGGCGCGAGAACTGTTCGGCGATGGTGATATCGCCCTTGGACAGCACCATCGCGATGTCATCCAGGAAGGTGCGGAAGAACGGCCAGTCCCGCGCCATCTCGCGCAACGTGGCTTCATGGCCAGCATCCACCGCCGCCTGCAGGCCGCTGCCGACGCCGTACCAGCCCGGAATCACTGCGCGCGCTTGGCTCCAGGCGAACACCCATGGAATCGCACGCAGGTTGGTCAACGCCGCATCCTGGCCGAGCCGGCGCGACGGCCGCGAACCCAGCGTCATCCGTTCGATCACATCGATCGGCGTGGCGGTACGGAAGTAGTCCATGAAACGCGGCTGGCCGACGAACGCCCGATAGACCTCGCTGCTGGAACCGGCGACCACGTCCATCACCGGCCGCCAGTCCTCCTCGCGCGGCTCGGCGGCACGCGGGCGCAGGCTGGCGCGCAGTACCGCACCGGTGGCCTGCTCCAGCGAACGCAGCGCCAGCGCGCGGATGCCGTACTTGCGATGGATCACCTCGCCCTGTTCGGTCACCCGCAGGCGGCCATCGATGCTGCCGCGGGGCGAAGCATCGACCGCGTGCGTGGTCTTGCCGCCACCGCGGCTGATCGAACCACCGCGGCCATGGAAGAAGGTCAGGCGCAGGCCCGCTTCGGCCGCGACCTCCAGCAGTTCCACCTGCGCGCGTTGCAGGCCCCAGCGCGAGGCGGCAATACCACCGTCCTTGCTGCTGTCCGAGTATCCGAGCATCACCATCTGCACGTCGTCGCGTGCACGCAGATGCGCGCGGTACACCGGATCGGCCAGCAGATCGCGCAGTGTTGCAGTGCCACGCTTGAGGTCGTCCACGGTTTCAAACAGCGGCGCGATATCCAGCGGCACGTCGCCGGCGTCATCGACCAGGCCACCACGACGCGCCAGCGCCAGCACCGCCAGCACATCGCCACGGTCGTGCGCCATCGAGATGATGTAGCTGCCCAGCGCATCGCCACCATGCCGCATGCGCGCATCGGCCAATGCGGCAAACACCGCATCCAGGCGCTGGTTGCCCTCGTCATCGCCAACCGGCAGGGGTGCTTCACCACTGGCATGGGGCGCCAGCAGGCGGGCGCGACCGGCTGCATCCAACGCATCCCATGCCGCGTCACCGCCCAGCACGGCCGCCAGCGCGCGCGCATGCACGCTCGATTCCTGGCGCACATCCAGCCGCGCCAGATGGAAGCCGAAGGTCTTCACCCGCCACAGCAGGCGCTGCACGGCGAAGCCGCCGGCATGTTCGCCACGGTTCGCGCGCAGGCTGTCGAGGATCAGCTGCAGGTCGTCGATCAACTCGTCCGGACCGGCATAGGCGCCGTCGGCATCATCCAGCGTAGCCTGCAGGCGTGCGCGCATACGGTCGTTGAGCAACCGGTACGGCATGTCGGCATGGCGTGGCCGCGACTGCACCTGCGGCAGCAACTGCTGGTAGTGGGCGACACGCGCCTGCAGTGCATCGCTCACCCCCACCCGTTCGGTGGATTGGCTGAGCAGGCTGGCCAGCTGCAGCAGTTCCTTCTGGTACTGGCCCAGCACGGCAACGCGCTGTGCATCCAGCGTGTTGCGGATGGTGTGCGCATCCACATTGGGATTGCCGTCCATGTCGCCGCCCACCCACGTGCCGAAACGCAGCAGGCGTGGCAACGGCAGTTCCTCGCCGTAGGTATCACGCAGCGCCTGCTGCAGCGATTCGTACAGCACCGGGATGACCCGGTACAGCACCTGCACCAGATAGAAGCCGACGTGTTCGCGCTCATCGTCCACGGTCGGACGCACCGGCGAGGAATCGGTGGTCTGCCACGAGGCGGTCAACGCCATGCGGAAGCGCGCGGCGTCGGCGGCGGCCTCACCCGGCGTGCGCTGACCGTCGAGGTTGTCGACCAGGCTGGCCACCATCAGCTGCTCTTTTTCCAGCAGCGCGCGGCGCACGGCCTCGGTGGGGTGCGCGGTGAATACCGGCTCGATATCGATGCGTGGCAGCCACTGCGCCAGTTCGTCCAGGCCGACGCCCTGCGCCTTCAGGTGCTGCAAGGCATCCTGCAGACCATCGGGTTGCGGTGCGGCGGCAACGGCGCGCTGGTAGTCACGACGGCGGCGGATGCGATGCACGCGCTCGGCGATGTTGACCACCTGGAAGTAGGTGCTGAACGCCCGCACCATGGTCTCGGCCTGCTGCGGCGCACGCCCGGCCAGGCCATCGGCCAGCTCGGACAGTGGCGCCTGGTTCTCGCGGCGGGCGATGGCACGCGTACGCACGTCCTCGACGTCATCGAGGAAAGCGGCCGACACCTGCTCGACCAGCAGGTCGCCGACCAGTGCACCGAGACGGCGCACATCGTCACGCAGGGGAAGATCGGGGGAAGCGAACTCGATACTGCTGCGGTACTCGTTCATCGGCGACGCACAGGCCTCGGTCAACGTATCCAGACCCCAAGCCTAAACCAGATTACGCACGATGCTGCGATGCGGAAATGGTTTCATCTGCACGTATCCGCAGCAGAAGCAGCCGAGCGTGGGCTCGGCTCTACAGACGTCATCACGCGCCATACCGTGTAGCGCCCGAGCCCATGCTCGGGCGGCGGCGCAGCCGCACGTATCCGCAGCAGAAGCAGCCGAGCGTGGGCTCGGCTCTACAGACGTCATCACGCGCCATACCGTGTAGCGCCCGGGCCCATGCTCGGGCGGCGGCGCAACCGCACAGGCGGCCCCCGTTGCGGGGGCCGCCCTCATGCGGGTCAGCGCTTCTTCCTGGCCTTGTCCTGCTGCACCGGGCCCAGGGTCTGCTCCAGCCAGCGCTCGCTTTCGGCCAGCATGGTCATGATCGATTCGCGTGCGCGGTAGGCATGCGATTCGTTCGGCAGCATCACCAGGCGGGCCGTGCCGCCCAAGCCCTTCACCGCAGCGAACATGCGCTCGCTCTGCAGCGGGAAGGTGCCCGAGTTGTTGTCGTCCACGCCATGGATGAAGAGGATCGGATCCTTGATCCGGTCGGCGTAATTGAACGGCGCCATCTTCTGGTACACGTCCTGCGCCTGCCAGTAGTTGCGCTCTTCGGCCTGGAAACCAAACGGGGTCAGCGTGCGGTTGTAGGCCCCGCTGCGGGCGATGCCGGCCTTGAACAGGCGGGTATGCGCAAGCAGGTTGGCGGTCATGAACGCACCGTAGGAATGGCCACCGATGGCGATGTGATCGCGATCGGTCACGCCACGACGCACCACCTCGTCCACTGCAGCCTGCGCATTGGCCACCAGCTGTTCGATGTAGGTGTCGTTGGGTTCCTTGTCGCCTTCGCCGATGATCGGCATCGACGGGCTGGCCAGCACCACATAGCCCTTGGCCAGGAACGCCTGCGGGCCCCAGTAGCTGATCGCGTTGAAGCGGTACGGCGAATCGGTCACCTGGCTGGCGGCCGCCGCGCTCTTGAACTCACCCGGGTAGGCCCACATCAGCAGCGGCCGCGGACCATCGCGCTTGGGGTCATAGCCCGGCGGCAGCAGCAGGGTCGCGGTCAGGTCCACGCCATCCTTGCGCTTGTAGCGGATCTGCTCTTTCTGCACGCCCTTCAACTGCGGCAGCGGATGGGCGAAATGGGTCAGTGCACGCGGTGCAGCGTTGGTGTCGGCCAGCGACTGCACGTAGAAGTTGGTCGGTTCATCCGGGCTCTCGCGGCTGATCAGCAGCGAACTGGCCTGCGCATCCAGCAGCGTCACCGGCGCGGCGTAGGTCGGTGCCTGCGAATGGAACAGGCGGGTTGCCTTGCCGCTGGCCACCTCGAAGCGATCAACGAACGGACGGTCGCCCTCCGGCGATGCACCGGCCCCGGCCAGGTACAGGCTGCCACCATCGGCGGTGGTCTGCAGCAACGAGCGGCCGCGGTCATCGCTGGTCATCAGCGGGCGACCCGGATCGGCGTAACGGTCCTGCGCATCGCGGTCCCACAGCAGCCTGGCATCAGCGCTGGCGTTGTCCGGTGCGATCAACCAGGTCTTGCTGCGACGGGTCTTCCACCACGATTCGTTGAGCAGGGCCAGGTCGCCACGGCCCCAGCTGATGCCGGCGTAGCGGCTGCCGAGCTGGGCCAGGGTCACCGGCGGCGTGTCGAACGGTGCGGCCTGCATGAACACCGCATCGCGCACCTTGGCCTCCTTGTTCGGGTCGCCGCCGTCCTGCGCTTCGGCCCACACCAGGGTGGCATCGGCGTCGCCGCGCCAGCTGATGTCACGCACGCCGGTCACTTCGGCATCGTTGCCGGTCGGCAGGCCTTCCACCAGCGGACGCACCGCCACGGTATGCACCAGCTTGCCGGTGCTGCGGTCGAGCACTTCGATGCGGCGCGGGAAACTGCTCACCGGCACCACGTAGGAGTACGGGCGCTGCACCGGCTGGCTGAGCACGAAGCGGCCGTCGGGCGAGACCGCAAAGCCCATGAAGATGCCGGCCGCACCGATGGCGCGGTGCTGCCCGTCCAGGCTGACCTCCATCGGCTGGGTGGTGGCGTAGTAATCGAACTGGCGCGCATCGGCTTCGTTCTTCAACAGGTCCTGATAGGTGCGGATGGAGACCACGCCACCCCCCTGGCTGGTCTGCTGCACGGCCGGGCCGGTCGGAATGCCATCCGCGGCCGGCGCGGCGCCCAGGTTGGCCGGGCGGGTGAACACCACCAACCCACGGCTGTCCGGCAACCACTGGTAGCCACTGCCCAGGACGGTGTTCAGGCCGGCGACCAAACGACGGGCACTGCCGCCGGCCACGTCCACCAGCCACAGTTCATTGGCACCGGTAGCGGCATCGACCTGGTTGAAGGCCAGCCACTTCTGGTCCGGCGACCACGTCAGGCTGGCAATCGACAACGTCGCCGGCAACCCGCTGATCTGCCGCTCCTTGCCGTCGGCCACATTCATCAGCCACAGCTTCTGGCCGAAGCTGAAGCGGCTGTCGGAGAAGGTTTTCGGATTGATGCGCAGGCCCGCGAGTTTCAGCTCCGGCTGTGCCACCACCTGGATCGACGGCAGCGACGGCATCTGCATCAGCGCGGCCACATCGCGGCGTGGCGACAGGTACAGCGACGGCGCCCGCGGGGCGTCGACCACGGCCTGCAGTGCGGCCGAGGGCAGCTCGTAGCCGGTCACGCCCTGCGCTTGGGTCTGTGCCACCTGCGGGGCTGCGGCCCAGGCCTGCGGGACCACCGCCAGCAGGGCCATCGACAGGACCAGGCCGGTCAAGCGCCGGTTGCGGCGTGCGTGCGTGCTCATCATTGTTCCACCTGTTCGCTGCGTGAAGCCCTCGACCTTAACAGGCCATGCACATCCGCCCATCTGCCGATGGTTGGGTCATCGCTGTGTCACAGCGGAGGCGCGATATAATGGGCATCCTCCCCTGCCGAGGGGCGCTGCGACCGGATCCTCTGAGACCGGCCAGGCTCGGCCAGGTGGCTTTGCAACAACGGCGCCCGGCCAGATGCGAGCATCCGCTCGCCCACAACCGGAGCTACTGCATGAATGCTGTTGCCAAGACCTTCTCCACCGAAGGCGATTACAAGATCCGCGATATCACCCTGGCCGACTGGGGCCGCAAGGAACTGGACATCGCCGAGCACGAAATGCCGGGCCTGATGTCGATCCGCCGCAAGTACCAGGCCGAGCTGCCGCTGAAGGGCGTGCGCGTGACCGGTTCGCTGCACATGACCATCCAGACCGCGGTGCTGATCGAGACCCTGAAGGACATCGGCGCCGACGTGCGCTGGGCCTCGTGCAACATCTTCTCGACCCAGGACCACGCCGCTGCGGCGATCGCCGCCACCGGCACCCCCGTGTTCGCCTGGAAGGGCGAGTCGCTGGAAGAGTACTGGGACTGCACCCTGGACGCGCTGACCTTCACCCTTCCCGACGGCACCCTGACCGGCCCGGAACTGGTGGTCGACGACGGCGGTGACGTGACCCTGCTGATCCACAAGGGCTACGAGCTGGAAAACGGCAGCACCTGGGTCGACGAAAAGGCCGCCTCGCACGAAGAGCAGGTGATCAAGAACCTGCTCAAGCGCGTGGCCAAGGAGCGCCCGGGTTACTGGGGCCGCGTGGTCAAGGACTGGAAGGGCGTTTCCGAAGAGACCACCACCGGCGTGCACCGCCTGTACCAGCTGGCGCAGGCCGGCACCCTGCTGATCCCGGCGATCAACGTCAACGACTCGGTCACCAAGAGCAAGTTCGACAACCTGTACGGCTGCCGCGAGTCGCTGGCCGATGGCCTCAAGCGCGCGATGGACGTGATGCTGGCCGGCAAGGTCGCCGTGGTCTGCGGCTACGGTGACGTCGGCAAGGGCTGCGCCGCCTCGCTGCGTGCCTACGGCGCGCGCGTGGTGGTTACCGAGATCGACCCGATCTGCGCCCTGCAGGCGGCGATGGAAGGCTTCGAGGTCAACACCATCGAGTCGACCCTGGGCCGTGCCGACCTGTACGTCACCACCACCGGCAACAAGGACATCATCCGCATCGAGCACCTGAGCGCGATGAAGGACCAGGCCATCGTCTGCAACATCGGCCACTTCGACAACGAGATCCAGGTCGATGCGCTGGTCGCCTTCCCGGGCGTGAAGCACGTCAACATCAAGCCGCAGGTGGACAAGTACATCTTCCCGAACGGCAACGCGATCTTCCTGCTGGCCGAAGGCCGCCTGGTGAACCTGGGCTGCGCCACCGGCCACCCGAGCTTCGTGATGTCCAACTCGTTCGCCAACCAGACCCTGGCCCAGATCGACCTGTGGGCCAACAAGGGCAGCTACGAGAACAAGGTGTACCTGCTGCCGAAGAAGCTGGACGAAGAAGTGGCCCGCCTGCACCTGGAGAAGATCGGCGTGAAGCTGACTACCCTGAGCCAGGAACAGGCCGACTACATCGGCGTGCCGGTGGAAGGTCCGTTCAAGCCGGATCATTACCGCTACTGATGCCGTGCGCGGGGTCGGATCCCTTTCCGCAGGAAAGGGCTCTGGCCCCAGCAACGGATGCACACGGACGGGCGCCTTCGGGCGCCCGTTCTGCATTCCGGCGCCCGCCAGCCCGATCCGCGCGCGCTGTCACAGAGCCCTACGACGACGCTTGCTACGCTCTGTTCCCCCCGACGGCCCCCCAGTTCCATGGTTCGCCCCATGCCTGCCGCCCGCAGGCCATGCGCCAGGACGCAGACATCAAAGGATAGACATGCAGCGCAGCAGTGAACGTATGACCCGCGCCATCAAGCCCCTCATGACCCTGTGCTGCGTGGCCCTGCTGGCCGCCTGCACCCCGCCGTCCGGCGATGCCCAGGCCACGACGCCTGCAGCAGCCAGCGGACAGGCCAACACCGACGGCAGGGCGACCAGCGCCCCCGCAGCGAGCGCCGGCAGCACCACCTGCGCCGATTCGGCATCGCCGGTGCAGGCCCTGATCTGCAACGACCCCGCCCTGTTGAAGCAGGAAGGCGAGCTGGCCAAGGCCGAAGCCACCGCAAGCCAGACCCTCGATGCCGCCGGCAAGGCCAAGCTGCAGGCCGAGCAGCAGCGCTGGATCCAGCACACGCGCGACCTGTGCAGCGACGCGCACTGCCTGCAACAGGTAGTTGCCGACCGCCTCAAGGTGCTGTCGGCCACGCGCGACGGCCTGGTCGACCAGGACGCCTGCGAAGTGCCCGACGGCCAGCAGCAGTGCGTGGACATGCTGGTGCTGCGCGACCCCAACAGCCAGCTGGCGACCTTCAACACGCTGCTGGGCGAAAACGGCCAGGAAGGCCGCCTGCTGGGCTGCACGGCGGCTACCAACATCGGCGGCGGGCAGAACGCCCAGCTGGCGGCCAACTGCACCCAGGAAACAGCCAGCGGCAAGCGCAACGTGCAGCTGTGCAGCAACCAGATGGTCGGCCAGTTCGCCATCGAACCGGCGCCGGCCGCCTACGGCACCGAGGCCACCCGTCAGCTGCTCGGCTTCACCCAGCAGCACTGCGCCGGCTGACATCCGCCAGGCGGGCCCGCACCTTTTCCCTCATTGAAGGACGATGACCATGGCAACGGATTCCACCCTCACCCGCGAGCAGCTGTCCACCCTGTTCCTCAACACCGAACTGGGCGGCAACACCCGCCATCTGGACCATTTCTCCTACGCCAAGGAGGGCACCAGCACCTACTCGTTCGGCCTGGTGCAGTTCGACGTCGGCGGCAACCCCCAGGCCAGGCGCTTCCTGCGCGACAACGGCTTCAGCAACGGTGACATCGAACTGCTGTCCCAGCAGGGTGGGCTGAGCACGCAGCAGCTGGCCGCGCTCGACGCCAAGCTGCAGGCCATTCCGCAGGCCAACATCGATCAGCTCACCAACGCCAAGCTGGACAGCGCCATCGCGCGCGTCGACGAGGCCATCACCAAGGTGCGTGCGAGCAACCCGGCCGCCGCCGATGCCATCGTGGCAAACCCGGAACTGCAGCTGGCCATGGCCGACTATGACAACCAGTTCGGCAGCATGGGCCCGCAGTTCATCAACTATCTGTCCGGCAATGCGGAAACGCTGCAGGGCGGTACCGTACAGGCCGGCGATCCCCCCACCCGGGCCGACGTGCAGACCTTCGTCGATGCGACCAAGTACGGCATCCAGTCACCTGCGGCCGTGACCAGCCGCGATGAACGCTTCGACACGGCCATGACCCAGCTGGGCATCGCCCAGACCCATGCCCCCTCGCACGGCTCGCCCACCACTCCCGGTGCGCCGGCTGGCAGCGGCGTGCTGGTGAACGGCACAAAGGGTGATGAAGTGCAGGCCATGCAGCAGAAGCTGGCCGACCTCGGCTACACGGGCAAGGACGGTGCACCGCTGGTGGCCGACGGTCACTTTGGCCCGGGCACGCTGCAGGCAGTCCAGCAGTTCCAGCGCGATCACCAGCTGACAGTGGACGGCAAAGCCGGTAACGGCACCTTGGGCGCACTGGACGCGGCAAGCCAGCAGCGCCAGCAGCAGGCCGAACCAGCGGCGCCCGCAGCAGCACCGAGCATGGCCACGCCCGGGCACGCCGACAATCCGCGCTACCAGCAGGTGGTGGAGAAACTGGAGGCGCTTGAACAGCAGCGCAGCCAGGGTGGGCTCTCGCCGCTGTTCCATGACCGCGGCCAGCTGGAAAATGCCGCTGGACAGGTCGCCTACGAATCCAAGGTCGTCGGCATGTCACAGGTGGACACCGTGGTGGCGCGCCCGGATGGCCAGGGCGTGTTCGCGGTACAGGGCCAGCTGGGTGATCCTGCCGCGCACCGCACCTACATCGACCTTGCGCAGGCGGTCGGCCAGGACCTGCCGTCCAGCACACGCCAGAGCGAAGCGTTGAACGCCGAACAGACACAACGGCAGGCGCAGGAACAGGCACAGGCGCAGCAGCCGATGTCGCGCTGATCTGCGATGGATCGGGTGGATCCACGCATGACGTGGATCCATCTATTGCCGGCTATCGCGGACGTGATGAGTTGCCCGCGCCGGGATGCCGGGGAGCCGCTTCCCATCACCAGCCGATGCAGCAGTAGCCTCGGTCAAGTCAGCAGGGAAAGGCCGCGTTACGATTCCCCCATGACCCCGGCCATCAACCTGCTCAAGCGCGAGAAGATCGCCCATACCGTGCACAGCTACGTGCACGACGCCCATGCCGAATCCTACGGCGGCGAAGCCGTCGAAAAGCTGGGCCTGGACCCTGCACAGGTATTCAAGACGCTGCTGGCCAGCACCGAAACCCACGAACTGCTGGTAGCGATCGTGCCGGTGGCCGGCCAGCTCGACCTGAAAGCACTGGCCGAAGCCGCCGGCTGCAAGAAATGCGAGATGGCCGCCGTCGATGCCGCGCAGCGCGCAACCGGCTATCTGGTCGGTGGCATCAGTCCGCTGGGGCAGAAGAAGCGCCTGCGCAGCTTCCTTGATGCCAGCGCGCAGACGCTGCCGCAGTTGCACGTCAGCGCGGGGCGGCGTGGACTGGAAGTCGAGCTGGCACCCGCCGACCTGCTGCACCTGACCGGCGGCCATTACGCCGCGATCGGCAGGCCCCGTTGATGCGCTGGCCATGGTCCGCATCGCCGCCACCGCGGCTGGATGATCCGCAGGCCGACGTGCTGCTGCAGGATCTGCTGTCGCGCGATGCCAGCCGTATCCACGCGGCGAGCAGCCAGCTGGCGCGCTTGTTCAGTGCCACTACGCTTGACGCACTGGCACCCCATGCCGAACGGATCGAGCAGGCCTGCCAGGGCGTGCAGCTGGGCGGGGCACTGGTCAGCAACGATGTGCACCTGAAAGCCGCACTGCGCCGCCTGCGCTATTGGCGTGAACGCAGCGGCTGCCTGTGCGCGCTGTATCCGGACTATCTGTTCTTCAACCCACGCCGGCTGATCGAACAGGGGCATGTGCGGCTGCTGGAACAGGGCGTGGCCGAGGATGGCTGGGGCGACCGGCATCGGGTGGCCTGCACCAGCTGCAGCCGGCACTGGGATGCCACCGACCGCGAGTACCACTACCCGTGGTGGGAGTGGATCGTTGCGACCGATGATTGAAGCCACGCATGGCGTGGCTCTACTACCTCGCGCACGGGGCAGATCCATGCCATGCGTGTATGGCCGCTACTCCACCAGTTCATAGCGCATCGGCACGCGCGCAATGCTCAACTCGGGCGCCGTGCCCTTCGTATCCGTGCGGATGAAACGCCAGCCGCGCAACTCGTCCACCGCCGCCTCATCCAGCAGCGCATGGCCGCTGGACCGCTCGACAACGACAGCGGCAACCGTCCCCTGCGCATCGATCAGCGCCTTCAGCAGGCTGCGGCCGGAGAGGCCCTGCTCCATGGCTTCGCGCGGATAGCGCGGCAATTTTCCGCGCGGCAGTGTCCAGGGGACACCTTCGCCCGCGAACAGGTCGCGGCTGCTGCGAGCCGCACAGTGCTTCGGCAGGCGCAGCTGCAGCGATACCCTCGCCTCGTCCACGGTCACCTCTGCGGGCGCTGCACACGCCTGTTGGGCGAGTACCACCAGCAGCTGTTGCTGCCGACGCAGCGCCTTGCCATCGGCCGCGATCACCTCGACCACGCAACGACCGTCCCTTGGCTGCATCGACAGCGAGGTCACCCCCGCATCGCGCAACCCGGAAACGGCCGCCAGCGGCGAACAGGCCGTCTCAGCACCCGGCGTTGCCGCCAGCACCGCGGCAGCCGGCAACATGCCTGCCAGCAGCAGCGGAATGATCCTTGCCCCGATACCCATGCCCCGCCCTCCGTGCGTTTGCCTGCCCGATCATAGGGCATCCGCGCGAACCGGCATGTCAGGCGTGGATCCGTCTGTAGATCCACGCCATGCGTGGATGACAGCGACCGGTCACGGCCGCCAGTTGGCGTTGCTCTCCCAGAATGCCACCGCGCGCTGGTAGGCCTCGCGATCCAGCGGCACGCCCGAGCCCCCCTCCTCCACGCCCAGCGCATTGCGCATCATCGTGATCGGTGCCATCGGCACTTCTTCCGGTTCGGCGGTGTAGATGCAGCCGACGATGCCCCAGTCCGCATCAATGGGCGAGCCCTCCTTGGCCAACTGCTCGGCGCTGTACAGGATCACCACCAGATAGTTGGCACGCGGCGATTCCACGCCCTCGAACCAGCGCACCAGCACCGGCAGCTCCTCGCGGTTGCGCGCCTCGTAGCCGCTGCGCAGCTGGTGGCGGTTGGCGTCGGTGATCGGCACCGTCAGGCAGCGTGTGCTGGTCCAGTTCTCGTACACGAACAGTTTGCAGAACGGTGCATAGCCATCGAGCACCTTCAGAGGCGGATGCGCGTTGAGGTGCGCCTCGAACTGCTCGGCGCTGCAGTCCTGGATGGTGTTGCCGCGCGGCACGCGGGGGAACAGGCGGGGGCGGGCGAAATCGGTGAGGACGATGGACATGGCGATGTCATGCGGAAACAGGAACTCAGGTTAACCGCCGGCGTGCTTGAAGTCTGCTTCACATCTGCCGCGCAGACTGCGCCGCACACCCAAGGAGAGACGAGCATGTTCCGATTCCACCCGAGCCATCTGCTGGCGCTGGTCCTGCTGCCGTTGGCCGTTGTTGCGGCCCCCGCTCCGCCAGAGCCGCCGCGCGTGCTGCTGGTGGTCAGCAGCGAGGGCCGCGACCAGGGCAAGAGCCGTCCGGGTTTCGAGATGGACGAGTTCGCCCAAGCCTGGTTGATCCTCAAGCGCAACGGCTTTGCCATCGATGTGGCAAGCCCCCGCGGCGGTTCCGTGGAGGCAGACAAGTACAACCCCGCCGAAGCATTCAATGCCGCGCTGCTTGCCGATCAGCAGGCCGTTGCCAAGCTGGCGGCCACGCTTCCCACAAAACAGCTTCGTGCCGCCGATTACCAGGGCGTGCTGGTGATCGGCGGAAAAGGCGCGATGTTCGACCTGCCCGGCGACACCGCCCTGCAGCAGACCATCGCCAGCATCTGGGAACAGGGCGGCGTCGTTGCCGCCGTCTGCCACGGCCCCGCGGCATTGGCGGAGGTGCGCCTGGGCAATGGACGCCCGCTTGTGCAGGGCAGGGCGATGACCGGTTTCACCGAGGAAGAGGAAACCCAGTTCGGCAAGCGCTGGGCGAAGGAGTTCAGCTTCCAGCTGGAGCCGCGCATGCGCGAACTGGGGGCGCACTGGCAGGAGGCACCGCTGATGATGCCCAAGGTGGTGGTCGATGGCCGGCTGCTGACCGGGCAGAACCCGTTCTCGACCGCGGCCCTCGCCGATGCCTTCGTGCGTGCCAGTGGTCGCACTCCAGCAGCGCGCGAGCCCTGGCGTGACGAACGCAGCATGGCCCTGGTCGAGCAGCACCTGCAACAGCGCGATGACAGCGCAGCGCGGCAGCTGGCAGAGCGCAGCACCGATTTCCATGTGGAGCTGATCGGCATGCTCGGGTACGTGCAGCTGCAGGGCGCATCCGATGGCACTCAGGTCGCCAATGCACTGGCCATCATGCAGCTGGCCCGCCCGCACATGCAGGAACCGCGACTGGACGTGGCCATCGCGGATGCGCACTGGCGCCTTGGCAGGACGACCCAGGCACGCGAGCAGTTGCTGGCACTGCTGGAAAAGCAGCCGCAGCTGGACGAAGCTAAGGCTCTCCTGGCCCGCATGCAGCCCTGATCATGGACGCCGAGCGCCTGCGCCTGCTGTTGATCGAAGACAACCTGCCGCTGGCCTCGGCCATCGTCGACCTGCTGCAGGCCCAGGGCCATCAGGTCGACTTCGCCGCCGACGGCCAGGTCGGCCTGCGGCTGGCACTGGCAACACCACCGGACGTACTGCTGCTTGATGTAGGACTGCCAGGCATCGACGGCATCACCTTGTGCCGGCGGTTGCGTGAATGCAGCGACCGTCATGTGCCGGTGTTGATGCTGACCGCACGCGATGCGATCGACGACAAGCTGCAGGGGTTCGCTGCCGGCGTGGACGACTACCTGGTCAAGCCGTTCGACGACGCAGAGCTGCTGGCCCGTTGCCTTGCCCTCGCCCGGCGCCATCGCGTGGGCCAACCGAACCTGCTGCAGATCGGTGCGTTGAGCATCGACCGGCGCAGCGGCCAAGCCTGGCGCGCGGGCACGGCGCTGGAGCTGCAGCAGGTTCCACGGCGCATCCTGCTGGCACTGGCCGAGGCCTGGCCACGCACCGTCACCCGCAGCGAACTGGTACAACGCCTGTGGGGAGATGAAGCGCCCCCCTCCGATCCGCTGCGCTCGCATCTGTACCTGCTGCGCCAGGTACTGGACCGGCCATTCGACGGTGAGATGCTGCGCACCGTGCACGGCGTCGGCTTCCGGCTGGAGGCCTCGCCATGAAGCGGCGGCCGATCCAGCGCCTTCGCCGCCGCCTGGTCGTCGCATTCACGTCCTTCACCCTGCTCATTGCCACGGTGTTCGGGCTGTATTCGCTGGTTTTCATGTACGCCGTGGAAGACAGCGTTTTCAATGCACAGCTGGCCCGTGAAGCGAAGGCGCAGCTTGCCGTCCATGCAGCTACGGGGCGGTGGCGCGAGCCGGGTGATGCGGCCATCCGTCTGTATCAGGACACGGCCGCGTTCCCAAGCGATCTGCAGACCGCATTCGCCCAGGAGCCGTGGCGTTCTGAATTCAGCGGCAACGAGGGCCGGCACTACCACGTGCGACGCATGGATCCGCCACCGCCGTCACGGCCTGCCTGGCTGATCGCCGAGGTCAGCTCTCAACTGGCGGTGCGCCCGATCCGCGATGGCGTGGTGGCCCTGCTGGCCGGCACCGCGCTGGTGATGGTGCTGCTGGCGATCCTGCTGGGCGTGTGGCTTGCGCGCCGTGGCACGCGCCCTCTGTACTCGCTCGTAGCGCACGTGGAGGCGTTGCCACTGCTGCCACGGGAAGACACCGCGCTGGCTGCTCACTTCGACGATGACGAGATCGGTGTGCTGGCGCGTGCCGTGGACCGGCTGTCCGCCCGGGTGGCCGCCTTTGTTGCCCGCGAACACGCCTTCACCCGCGATGCCAGCCACGAACTGCGCACACCGTTGGCAGTGATTTCCAGCGCCGCTGGCCAGTTGCTGCACGAACCCGGGCTGTCCGAGCGCGGGCAGCAGCACCTGCAGCATATCCGCCTGTCCGCGCTGCAGCTTCAGCAGGCGGTGGCGGCACTGCTGGCCCTGGCTCGCGAGGACGAGGCGCCACCCGCCGCGCAGGTGCGTCTGATACCGCTGCTGGAGCGGGTCATCGTTGAACAGGCTCCTCTGCTCGGCGCACGGCCAGTGGAGGTACAGATGACAGTGACCGACGATGCGGCGCTCTGCGCGCCGGAGCCGGCCCTGCGCGTGGTGCTGGCCAATCTGATCGGCAATGCCTTCGCCCATACACCGCTGGGACATGTGCGCATCAGCATGGAAGCAGGCGAACTGTCGGTGTACAACAGCACTGGCAGCGACGCATCCCTTGGCCACTGGCCCGATCCACGCCCTTTTGAAAAAGGCCAGGACAGCCTTGGTAGCGGTCTCGGCCTGGAGATCATGCGTCGCCTGTGCGATCACCATGGCCTGCAGCTGCGGATCGAACGACACGCCCTTGGCGTGCGGGCGATCCTGCGCGGCTTGCCGATGCCGGGATGATTCGCCCAACCGTATGGCGCCGGCTACAGCGCCATACGCTCGCGCAGCTCCCGTGCCTGCCGCCGCGATACCTCGACTTCACTGCCATCATCCAGCGCCAGATCGTAACCATCGCCGATGCTCGGCGCGACCGCACGGATGCGCCGCAGGTTGACCAGCGTGTTGCGGTTGGCACGGAAGAAAAGATCCGGCGGCAAGCGTGCTTCCAACGCGCTCAGGCTGCGGGCCAGCAACGCGTTCTGGTCGCGGAACCACAGCCGCGTGTAGTTGCCATCCACCACCAACCGGCGGATCTCGGCAACGGCCACGAACCAGCAGCGCTCGCCTTCGCGCACGAACACCTGGTCCTGCGCGCCCAATGTGCCGTGACCGCCTGGAGCTTCGGTACTCAGCTGCGCATGCTGGCGTGCACGCTCCAGCGCCTCCAGCAGGCGCGGGGCTTCCACCGGCTTCACCAGGTAGTCCAGCGCGTTGGCCTGGAATGCGCGTACTGCGTAGCTGTCATAGGCAGTGACGAACACCACCGCAGGCACCCTTTCCAGCCCGTCCAGTACATCGAAGCCGCTGCCGGAGGGCATCTGCACGTCCAGCAGCACCAGGTCCGGTGCCAGCGTGGCGATGGCTTCACGCGCGGCCGGCACGTCGTCGGCCTCGCCCACGCACTGCACCCAGGGCAGCGACGACAGCAGCGTACGCAGCTCCTGCCGCGCCAGCCGAGCATCGTCGACAATCAACACACGCAGCACGGCCGTCATTGCGGAATCTCCAGCAGGGCCTGCATACGGTCGCCGATCGGCTGCAGGGCGAAACGGCCACGCGTACCCAGTTGCGTGCGCAGGTAGGCCAGGCCGACACCATGGCCAGGGGTGGGTTCATTGCCGCTGCCAAGCGGGTTGTCCACCTGCAGGCGCAGCAGGTCATCTTCCAGCGACGCGCGGATATGCACCTCACCGCCGCCCGCGCGGCTGGCAATACCATGTTTGATTGCGTTCTCAACGAGCAGTTGCAGCGCCATCGCTGGCAGATGTGCCTGCACCGCTTCTGCCGCTATCTCCCGCCGCACCTGCAGACGCTGTTCGAAGTGGATCGCCTCGATGGCCAGGTAGTCATCGACCACTGCCAGTTCCTCGGCCAGGGTCACCTGCTCGCTGCGGTTGTGGGCCAGTGCGTGGCGCAGCGTGCGCGACAGGCGGGTGACCATGTCGCGGGCACGCTCGGGGTCCTCCAGGATCAGCGCGCGCAGGTTGTTCAATGCGTTGAACATGAAATGTGGATTCAGCCGCGCACGCAACGCATCGCGCTCCAGGGCGCTGCGCTCCGCCTCCGCGCGCAACCGCGCCAGCTCGCTGTGGCGCGCGCGGCGCAGGCCATGCAGGCCCGCCCACAGGCCCGTCCACATCAACAGGAACAGGGCGGTGTTCATCCAGTACAGCACGACCGACGACAGCTGGTAATCGGCATGCCCACCGGGCAACTGCACCCAGCCCATGGTCAGTGCCGGCAGCAGCAAGGCCGCCGTCAGCCCCTGTGCGATGCTGGCGCCGACCACCACGCCAGCGGCCAGCTTCAGCACCAGGCTGCCCAGACTGCCATCCCACCAGCGCTGCCGCAGCGCGACCGAACGCAGCGCGCCGCTGCACAACCACAGGGACACGGCAATGCTGAGGGAAATCAACACCACGCCGCTGAACAGCGTGCCGCCGCCGACACGCACCCCCAGCCACAGGCTGTACGCCGCATAGCCTGCCCACGCCAGCGCGTTGAGGGTCCAGAAGCGGCGGGATGGCGTGGTTGCGTCCAAAGGCAGCCTCAGCGGTGGAAGGAAGGGCATGCAACGATCAGGAATGCGCGGCAAGGAAGCGGCGCAGCTGTGCCTGCAGCCAGCGCGGATCATCCCACATCAGGAAGTGGTAGCCCTGTGCGCTCATCTCGATCTGCACGCCCGGCAGCTTCGCGTACTGCGCCTGGAACTGCGCACGAGTACTGGCTTCCGTACCACCCATCGGCTGGTAAGCGGCCCAGCTGCCCAGCACCAGCACCGGCGTATTGATACCGGCGATGTCCTCACGCAGATCGCGCACCAGCATGGAGTACATCGCATCGGCCATGCTCGTGCGATCACTGTCGCGCCCCCAACGCTGGAGCTCCGGCAGATGCTGCGTGCTGCGGGTCAGGGCCTTGGCGATCGCGTCGTTGCGTGCATTGAAGCCGGCCTCATCGGCCGCCAGCAGGCCTTCGCGCAGCTGCCCGGCCATCATCCCCACGTTCTGCGCGGTGGCCTGCGGGTTCATCACCGCCGCATAGAACGGCAGCGAATCCACGATCACCAGCGGACCGACGGCATCGGGTGCCTTCAGTGCCATCTGCATTGCCAGCACGCCTCCCAGGCTGTGGCCGATCACGGCAACCTTCGACAGGTGCTGCGCCTGCAGATAGCCCAGCAGTTCATCACGCATCGCCGGCAGGAAATCCGCCGGGCGCGGATCGGCAGGCGCCGCACCGGCAAAACCCGGCAGCTGCACCAGATGGCACTGCACGTCCTTCAGCGCCAGGCAGGTCTCACGCCAGACCTCCGCACTGCTGTTGAGCCCGGGAATCATCAGCAAGGGACGGCCTTTGCCGACCACCTCGATCCGCACCGTATTTGGGACGGCGGCCTTATCGATGGCGGTGGCATGGGCCGGGCCCGAGCCAAGCACGGCCATCGCCATGCCGACCATCGCCAGCCGGGCCATTGCCTTCATCGCGTACCAGAATGCCAGGAAGATCTTCATCGTCTGCTCCTTCATCAGGTGGGTGGTGCCGGGAATGGGGCCAGCGTGGCTCCGCTTCCTGTGCCCCGGTTGCGATTACGGAGCAACGGCCCGTCAGCGGGGCGAACGGTCGTCTGTCCGGGGTGGCCTGACCCGGCCACCCACTGAACATCCATCTTGATGAAGCGATATACTCATTCCCACCCGTCGCCGCCGCCCGTGCCATGACCGCCATCAGCTTCGAGTTCTATCCGCCCAAGACCGACGAACAGCGCACCCAGCTGGACCGTGCCGCGGCCAGGCTGAAGGCGTATGCCCCCGAGTACGTGTCCTGTACCTTCGGCGCCGGTGGCTCGACCCTGAGCTACACCTCCGAGACCGTGCGCCATCTCAACCAGCACCACGGCTTCGATGCGGCACCGCATCTGTCCTGCGTGGGTGGCACCCGCCAGGAGATCCGCGAACTGCTCAAGCTGTACCGTGCCATCGGCTGCCGGCGCCTGGTCGCGCTGCGCGGCGACCTGCCGTCGGGCATGGGCTTCCCCGGCGACATGCGCTACGCCTCCGAACTGATCGCCTTCATCCGCGCCGAACACGGCGATGCCTTCCGCATCGAAGTGGGCGCGTATCCGGAAACGCATCCACAGGCGCAGGACGCCCTGCTCGACCTGAAGCACTTCAAGGCCAAGATCGACGCCGGTGCCGATGCGGCCATCACCCAGTATTTCTTCAACCCCGACGCCTACTTCCACTTCGTCGACGAAGTGCAGCGGCTCGGTGTGCAGGTGCCGATCACCCCGGGCATCATGCCGATCTCCAACTTCAGCCAGCTGCGCCGCTTCTCCGAACAGTGCGGTGCGGAAATTCCGCGCTGGATCAGCCGCAAGATGCAGGCCTACGGTGACGACGCCGAATCGGTGCGTGCGTTCGGTGCCGAAGTGGTGGCCAAGCTGTGCCAGCGCCTGGTTGAAGGCGGCGCACCGGGCCTGCACTTCTACACCTTGAACCTGGCCAAGCCGACGGTCTCGGTACTGACGCTGCTGCGCGGCTGAAAAGTACGCTGCGTTGTCGCAATCGGCGCTACGCTGCGTCGATGAAGGTCGCCCTGTCCCTGTTGCTGCTCCTGCTGCTGCCCGGCGTCTGCGCCATCGCGCAGGCGCAGTCCACGCGCTTGAACCGCTGCACCGATCCGCAGGGGCAAAGTGTCTACACCGACCGTCCCTGCGACAGCCTGGGTGCGCAGTCCCGGCGTCCGCCGCCGGCGCCTTCCGGCAACACCCTGCAGCGCGACAGCCTCGGCAGCAGCTGCCCACGCCGTTTGAGCGAACTGGTGCAGGCCTTGCACACGGCGGCCGCCGTCGGTGATGTGAACCGGCTCTCTTCGCTGTACCTGTGGGGCGCGGTGTCCGATGCGGGCGCTCAGCGGATTCTTGGCCAGCTGGAATCGGTGGTGCGGCGGCCGCTGGTGGACGTGGTGCCGGTGTATCCGCGGCAGGATCTGGACGAGGGCCAGGACATCGCCGCACAGGATTCGCAGACGGAGCCGCTACCGACCGCGCGGCGACATCCGATCGGGTTGCGGTTGGAGCAGACCCTGCCAGGCAGCGCCACGCGCGCAGCGACCATGCTTGGGCTGCGGCGGCAATATGGGTGTTTCTGGATTACGTTGTGAGCGGTGCTGCGGAACCGCCATCCACGCATGGCGTGGATCTACTGGTCCGCGCGTGGCGTGGATCTACTGCCTGCGGTGAGGGGTCGGATCCCTTTCCAGCGGAAAGGGCTCCGACCCCGGATTCGAGCGAGGAGGTCAGAGCCCCGCATTGCGGGGCTCCGCCCCCCTGTAGCG
>NZ_JBHZOP010000060.1:0-11826 GCF_042787595.1 Stenotrophomonas sp. YIM B13575
GCCGGCCGCTGGCCGGCAACCTCGCAACGCTCCCTGCGCTCATGACGCTGCCAGCCAGCGGCCGGCACTACTCTCACCCACCTTTTCCAGTTCGAATCGTTCGGCATCCAGCTACCGCACCAGCTCAGTCCACAACTCCACCTGCTCCGGTGATGGATCCAGCGAACGAACAACAGCCAGCAGCCGTTCTCGTTGCTCCACTGTTGTGCTGGGTGCAGCGAGTCTCCCCGCAAGAGCAATCAACCACTCCAGATCGCGCTCCTGCCAATGTTCGATGAGTGACGTTAGTCCCTCGACATCGTTGCAGACAATGCATGCCTGGATGCGCACCATGAAACTGGAAGGCGAATGCACGGCAGGCGGTGCAGGGAGTGAAGTCGATACCTCCCGATACTTCAGAGAGGCCCCGGCAACGTAGGGATTTCGGCCCTCCACCATGAATCGCTGGATCGCTTCCGCAGACAGCGAAGGGCATTCATCGTCGTCGCTGTCGAAAAGCTCTGGCGACAGGCAGCCCCAGTTCTGGCCATCTGTTGCCACCGCGATGTGGTATTCACCCGCCGCGTACATGTAGTGATCGTCGCTGATGAAAGCCTGACCATACGCGGAGCCCTCAATGCAGAGTGAGCCATCGTTGTACTCGCCGTAGATGATGTTCTCGACATGAACATCGCCGAGGATGCGCATCGAACTGTCACGATGCCCCAGGCTCCTGGCGATCACGTCGCCGCTGACCAGGATGAAACCGGGATAGCTATAGGTGAGCTGGGTGAGCACGCCACTTACGGAAACATCGCCATCCACAATGACGCCGGCATGAAGCCCAAGATCACCCAGGCGTTCGAAGTCGAAATCCTGATGCCACAACAGACCATTGCGGAACAGCGCCAGCCGCTGTGGCAGCCCCTTGAGCGTATCCGCGCCGATGACGTTGAAAAAGGCACCCAGCAGCGGGTGAGATTCGCGCTCATCGCAGAAAAGCTCATCGGCAACGCTTCCCTCGACAATGTCCACCCTGCGCTCGCATTCGACATAGCCCTTGGATAGCCACGTCTCGGCACACTTCTGCTGGACTGCCTGCGCTTTGACTACGCTTTTGAAAGATGCGTGGACGACCAGGCAGGGCATACCAATCGTGCCCGATCGAATGCTCAGTCGACCACCTTGTTCATGCACCTCCATGAACTCATGGCGCAATGGGCATTCGAGGTAGCGGGTTGATGCGGCCTCGGATTGAACGGCAATGTCCTGCGTGCTTTCTGGCATTGATTCCTGTCTGGAACGATCTTCGTCCTGCGTCGCGACAGGACTTTTCCAAGACCGCATCCATCTTGGTTAAGAAGCAATCGACTAGTCTCGCCTTCACCGAGACAAGCTGCCATAGGATTAGTTGCAGAACCAGGCTTCAGATCATTCCTCTTCTTCTTCCGGCACGTCATCCGCATTGAGCGTGCGTGCCTTGCGCTTGGGCGCGGTGAACGGCGTCGGTGTCGGCACGCCGGGCAGCGCGGTGCCGAACACCATGTGTGCGCCGGCACGCAGGTTGCCGCCGGCCATTTCCAGTTCGAAGCGCTCGGCATCGCGCTCGCGGATCTGCTCGGCGATCTCGCGGGCGTCGTCTTCCTCCGCACCCAGCTCCACCAGCGCGGCCTGCCCGAACAGCAGCGCCGACTCGAAGGTTTCGCGGATCTGGAAATCCACGCCGGCATGGATCAGCCGCAACGAATGCTCGCGGTCGAACGAGCGCACCAGCAGCTTGGCCTGCGGGAACTGGTGCGCCACCAGTTCGACGATGCGGTCAGCATCCTCGGCATTGTTCACGCACACCGCGACCGCCCGCGCACTGCCCGCGCCCGAAGCATGCAGCACGTCCAAGCGGGTGCCGTCGCCGTAATAGATCTTGAATCCGAAGCGCTCGGCGTTGTGGATCATCTCCACGTCGTTGTCGATGATGGTCACGTCCACGTCGCGCGCCAGCAGCGACTGGCTGGCCACCTGGCCGAAGCGGCCGAAGCCGATCAGCAGCACGCTGCCGGACAGGCCATCGGCGGTATCCACGCCTTCCAGGCTGACGGTCGGCTTCGGCGCCACGCGCTTGTAGACCAGCACCACCAGCGGCGTCAGTGCCATCGACAGCACCACCACAGCGGTGAAGTTGGCATTGATGTCGAGGCTGATCACGCCGGCGCTAGCCGCGGCCGAGAACAGCACGAAGGCGAACTCGCCGCCCTGCGCCATCAGCACGCCACGGTCCAGCGCCTGCGCATGGTCGCTGCCCATCAAGCGCGCCACCACGTAGATGCACAGCGCTTTGGCTGCCATCAGCGCCACCACCAGGCCGAGGATCATCGGCCAGTTGCCGGCCACCACGCCCAGGTCCAGCGCCATGCCCACGCTGAGGAAGAACAGCCCCAGCAGGATGCCGCGGAACGGTTCGATGTCCGCTTCGATCTGGTGGCGGAAGGTCGATTCGCTCAGCAACACGCCCGCCAGGAACGCGCCCATCGCCATCGACAGACCGGACAGCTGCATCAGCAGCGCCGCGCCCAGCACCACCAGCAGTGCGGCGGCGGTCATCACCTCGCGCGCCTTCGATTCGGCCAGCACGCGGAACAGCGGATTGAGCAGGAAGCGGCCGACCAGCACCAGGCCGACGATGGCGCCCACGCCGATCGCCACCGACATCCAGCGCGAGCCCTCGCCATCGGCGCTGCCGGCGGCTGGCGCCATCCACGCGACAAGCGCCAGCAGCGGCACGATCAACAGGTCTTCGAACAACAGGATAGAGACGATCTTCTGCCCCGACGGCAGCGCGATGTCGCCACGCTCGGCCAGCAACTGCATCACTACCGCGGTGGAGGTCAGCACGAAGCCGGTGGCGCCGATGAAGGCGATCTGCCACGGCAGCCCGAACAGCTTGGCGATGCTGGTCAGCACCAGCGCGCAGGTGACGATCTGCAGCGTGCCCAGCCCGAAGATTTCCTTGCGCAGGCTCCACAGGTGAGACGGCCGCATTTCCAGGCCGATGACGAACAGGAACATGACCACGCCGAGTTCGGCGGTATGCAGGATCGCCTGCGGGTCGGAGAACCAGCCCAGCCCGAACGGGCCGATCGCCAGGCCGGCGGCGAAGTAGCCCAGCACCGAGCCCAGGCCGAGCCGACGGAACAGCGGCACCATCACCACCGCTGCGCCCAACAGGGCGACGACCTTGACCAGCTCGCTGGTCGCTGCTTCTACCGCCATGCGGTGGGTTCCCCGGAAATCGAAATCGGCCTCAACGATAGAGCAACACCGATGACGGCAATAGCACGTGTGTTGCGTTTTATTGTCTTGGATATGGAACGATCTCGGGATTGACCCCGGGCATCATCCTGAAAGCGTGCGCGCGCTTCGGTAGGTGCCAACCTTGGTTGGCACAATCCCGAAGCCATGACCTGTAGAGCCGAGCCCACGCTCGGCTGATTCCGGCCTCAGCGCGAAGAGCAGCCGAGCGCAGGCTCGGCACTACAGTAGATCCACGCCATGCGTGGATGAGCCCCAACCGGGTTCGCCCACCCCAGTAGATCCACGCCATGCGTGGATGAGGCCCAACCGCGTTCGCCCATCCCAGTAGATCCACGCCATGCGTGGATGAGGCCCCGACGCGGTTCACCCACCCCGACAAAACGCGGCGTAATCGATGTACCCGGGGAACGGCACGCCCGGCGCACACACCGGGCACTGCGGGTCCGGCCCGATGCCGGTCTCACGGAAGCGCATGCCCAGCGCATCAAAGCGCAGCAGGCGCCCCACCAGCGGCTCGCCGATGCCCAGCAGCAGCTTCAGCACCTCGGTGGCCTGCAGCACCCCGGCCAGGCCCGGCAGTACGCCCAGCACACCCGCTTCGGAGCAGTTGGGCGCGAACTCCGGCGGCGGTGGCTCCGGGAACAGGCAGCGGTAGCACGGTGCCACGCCACGCTGGCGGCCGGCATCGAACACGCTCACCTGGCCATCGAAGCGCTCGATGGCGGCGTAGACCATCGGCGTGGCGTGCTTGATGCAGGCATCGTTGAGCAGGTAGCGCAGCGGGAAGTTGTCCGAACCGTCCAGCACCACGTCGACATCCTGCAGCAGGCGGTCCACGTTCTCCGAGGTCACTCTTTCCGGCATGGCCTCGACCTCGATGGACGGGTTCAACGCCAGCAGTCGCTCGCGCGCCGAATCCACCTTCAGCTGGCCGACGCTGGCCTCGGTATGCACGATCTGCCGATGCAGGTTGCTGCGCTCGACACGGTCGTGGTCGGCGAAACGCAGGTGCCCTACCCCGGCCGCCGCCAGATAGAAGCCGGCCGGTGCGCCCAGCCCGCCCGCACCGAGCACCAGCACCCGCGACTGCTGCAGGCGGCGCTGGCCCGCCTCACCCACCTGCGACAGCAGCAGATGGCGCGAATAGCGGTCGTAGAAATCGCGGTCGGCGGCGCTGGTCAGCGGCTGCACCAACGGCAGCGACAACTCACGCCAGGCGACGGTGCCGCCAGCGACGGAGCTCACGTTCGTATAGCCCGCATCCAGCAGCGCCTGCGCCGCATCGGCCGAGCGCTTGCCGCTCTGGCAGATCAGCAGGATTTCCTGGTCCGGCAGCGGCAGGTGCGTGGTCGCGTCAGCCAGCAGCTCACCCTTGGCGACGCCACGCGCGCCTTCGGCCATGCCGCCGGCCCGCTCATGCGCCTCGCGCACGTCGATCAGCACTGCGCCATGGGCCAGGCGTGCCCGTGCCTGCTCGGGGGAAAGCTCTGGAATGCTCATGGCGCCATTATCGCGCAGGCCACGCCTACCCGCCTTGACCATAATCTGTAGAGCCGAGCCCGTGCTCGGCTGACGCGTGCAGCGCGTCCGCGGTTGACGTGCGAAAAGCAGCCGAGCATGGGCTCGGCTCTACAGGACCATCGCAAACGGGGGCTAGCGCCAGCCCATGGGCCGCAAACCAAAAAGGCGGCCCTGCGGCCGCCTTCTCGTGGATCACTTGCCCTTGACGTGCTTCATCAAGCGCCGCTTGGCCTTGACCTGCCGTTCGGTCAGCACGTTCTTCTTGCCCTCGTACGGGTTGGCACCCTCGCGGAAGATGAACTGCACCGGCGTACCGATCAGCTTGAAGCGCTTGCGGAAGAAGTTCTCCAGGTAGCGCTTGTACGACTCCTGCAGCTCCTTCAGGCGGGTGCCGTGCACGATGAAGGTCGGCGGGTTGGCGCCGGCCGGGTGCACGTAGCGCAGCTTGGAGACATGGCCGCGGATGGTCGGCGGCGGGTTGGTCTCGTAGGCCACTTCCAGCGCCTTGTTGACTTCGCTGGTGGTGAAGGTCTTGTTCGCCGATTCGTGCGCGCGGTGCACCGCACGGAACAGCTCGCGCAGGCCCGAGCCATGCTTGGCCGAGATGCGCACCGATTCGGCCCACGGCACGAAGCCCAGGCGCAGCGACAGCATCGTTTCCGCCTGCTCACGCTGGTAGTCGGTCAGGCCGTCCCACTTGTTGATCGCGATCACCAGCGCGCGGCCGGCATCCAGCACGGCGCCGAGCACGGTGGCGTCCTGGTCGGTCACGCCTTCGGTGGCGTCGAGCATCAGCACGGCCACCTGGCACTGCTCGATCGACTGCATGGTCTTGACCACCGAGAACTTCTCGACGACCTCGTCCACGCGCGAACGGCGACGCAGGCCGGCGGTGTCGATCAGGCGGTATTCGCGACCGTCACGCTCCAGGTCCACCGAGATCGAATCGCGGGTGGTGCCCGGCACGTCCGAGGCGATCATCCGCTCTTCGCCGAGGATGCGGTTGACCAGGGTCGACTTGCCCACGTTCGGGCGGCCGACGAAGGCGATGCGCACGCGGTTCGGATCGTTGTCCAGCTCTTCGCCGCTGCCCTCTTCCGGCAGGCGCTGGATGACTTCGTCCAGCAGGTCGTCCAGGCCCTGGCGGTGGGCGGCCGACACGGTCAGCATCTCGCTGAAGCCGTAGCGGGCGAACTCCGAACGCACGGTGTCCTCGTCGGTGCCGTCGATCTTGTTGATCAGCAGCAGCGTCGGCCGCGACAGCTTGCGCAGCCAGGCCAGGATCTCATCGTCCATCGCCGAGGTACCCTCGCGGGCATCAACGACAAACAGGATCAGGTCAGCTTCGCCAGCGGCAGCGCGGGCCTGGCGCGTGGTAGCGCCAGCCAGGCCTTCTTCTTCCTCTGCGATGCCGCCGGTATCGACGACGAGGAAATGGTTGTCCTCGTCAAGCCGGCAGACGCCATAGTTGCGGTCCCGGGTGACGCCGGGCTGGTCATGGACCAGGGCGTCACGTGTACGGGTCAGTGCATTGAATATGGTCGACTTGCCGACATTCGGCCGTCCAACCAGGGCGACCAAAGGCAGCATCGCGATTACTCCGTATTAATTTGCCAACCGGAATGCGGTCAGCTTGCCATCAACGTTCTGCACCAGCAGCACTCCATCGACGACGATTGGCTGGGCCAGAAGCGCATCACCGCCGCTTTTCGCCCGCGCCGCCATCGCGCCATCGGAGGCCTGCAGCCAATGCAGGTATCCCTTGTAGTCACCGACCACCACGTAGTCGCCGTGCAGCGCCGGACCGGTCAGCGAGCGCCGGGCCAGTGCGGTCTGCGACCACATCGCCGCGCCGCTGGCCTTGTCCAGGCCGAACACGCCGCCCTTGTTGTCGGTAACGAAAACATTGCCCGAAGACACCGCCACACCGCCGGCACCGCCGTGGTCACGCGCCCAGAGGGGGCGACCGGTCGGGCCTTCGATGGCCATGGTCTGGTTCTTGAAGCTGCTCACGAACAGCGTATTGCCGTCGAGCACCGGAGCGCCATCGACGTCGGCCATGCGGTCCAGCTCGGTACGGCCTTCGCCGGTGCCGACGTTCTGGTCCCACAGCGTGCGGCCGTCCTGCATGGCCAGCGCAGCGACGCTGCCCTCGTCCTTGCCGATGAACAGCACGCCCGGACCGGCCACCACCGCCGCGTTGCCGCGGACGGTCAGCGCCGGCAGCTCGCTCGGGTTGAACCACTTCTGGGTGCCGTTGCCCGCATCGAACGCGGTGACGCGACCGTCATTGCTGCGCACGAAGACCATGCCCTGGGCAATGGCCGGCGCGGCGATGACTTCGTTCGGCACGCGTGCGCGCCACTTCTCGCTGCCATCGTTGATGTCCAGCGCGATCACCTGGCCATCGAGGGTACCGATGACCACCAGGTTCTCACCGACGCCCGGACCACCAGACAGCCGCAGCTTGGCCTTCTTCTTTTCCTTCTTCGGCTCCCAGGTCCAGACCTTCTTGCCGGTCTGCAGGTCGATGGCGTGCACGCCACCGGTGATCGCCGCGGCGAACACGTGACCGTTGGCCACTGCCGGGCCCTGGCGCACGCCGATGCGGCGCTCGCCCTTGCCCAGGTTGACCGACCAGGCCTTGTTGACCTTCAGGGTCGGCTCGAACTTCACCAGTTCCGCCGGCTCCTGTGCCTTCTTCGCTGCTGCGTCCTTGCCGGCGAACCAGCCCTTCATGGTGCTGCAACCGGACAGCGCCATACCGAGCAGGAGTACGGTGGCGACGCGCGTGATCATGACCTTCTGACTCATCAAACCGACTCCGCAGGGGCGGCGACGGTGCCGCCGGCGTCCATAACCTTGGTTTCAAGCAGTCGCCGCTGCGGCGCTGCCACGTCCAGCGTCTTCAGCGCCTTCTCATACTGTTCGCGGGCCGCGTCACGCTTGCCCTGCGCCATCAGCGCATCGCCATGGATTTCCAGGCTGCTGCTGTCGGTGGCGCTGCCCAGCAGCTTGATCGCTTCATCGCCCTTGCCGGTAGCCACCAGCAGGCGTGCCACGCGCTGGTCGACCACGCGCTGCAGGTCGCCTTCGACCTTCACCGCGCGCAGGGTAGCCAGCGCTTCTTCATTCTTGCCCGCATCGACCTGGGCCTTGGCCAGCTGCAGCGCCGCCAGGTCGCCGTAGATGCTGGACGGGCCAGCCTCCAGCGCCTTGACCGCCTTGGCCGCGTCGTCGAGCTTGTTCTGCTGCAGGCCCACCAGGGCCTTCTGGTACTCGACATTGGCCGAGGCCAGCTTGCCGCCCTGATCCTTCTGGTACCACTGCCAGCCGGCAATGGCACCGATGGCGATGACTACGCCACCGAGGATGCTGGCGCCATTCTTCCGCAGCCAGCTGCGGACGCGTTCACTTTGTTCGTGCTCGTCGAGCAGGTCGTCGATCGCCATGCGTACTCTCGCCCCGCCCATCGGGAGGGACCATTGGGATTAATCGAAGGTGGTGAAACCGCGCCTCAGTGCGAAACCGGGACTACGGAGCCTTCAGAGGATACCTGAAAGCGTGCCACGTTGGCTCGCTGGTAGGGGGTCAGATCGACGATAGCGCCGTTCTGCTGAACCTGGACCGCCGAAGCATTGCCCAAGGTGACGCGGGCAACCTGGCCCGGCGTGAAGCTGCGGCTCTCACCGGACTTGATGAGCGCCTTCTCCACGGTGGCGCCATCGGGGCCACCGATATCGACCCAGCTGTCGCCGCTGAACTGCATGTCCAGGTTGGCGGCAGGCGCCGGCGCGGCGCGCGGCACCGGGGCCAGCGAGGCAACGTAAGGGGTAGCGGTCGGCTTGGCGACGGGTGCGGCCGCCACTTCGGCGGGCGCTGCAGCGGCGGACCCGGGACCGGCCGGGGTAACCGGTACGGCGGCCGGGATCACGTCCAGCGAGGCAGTGCTCGGCGAGGGCGCGGTGCCATCGAAGTGGCCACGGGTGGCGAACCAGACCGGCACCGCCAGCACCGCGGTGATACCGACATACAGCACGCGACGGCCGAGATTCTCGGCGATGCGGCGCGCACGCGGGGTATGGGTGTGGCTGACCAGGGTCGGCGGAACCACCGGGCCGACCTGGGCCTGCTCCAGCAGTTCACTGACATCGACCCCGAGCAGGCGGGCGTAGCTGCGCAGCTGGCCGCGCACGAACACCGGCGCCCCCAGCTTCTGCCACTGCTCCTGCTCGAGCGACTTCACCACTTGAACCGGCATGCGCAGGCGCTGGCCGACGTCTTCGAGGGTCAGTCCGGCGGCCTCGCGGGCCTGGCGCAGGCGGGTGCCGCAGCCGGCCACAGTCTCGAGATCGCTCACAGTCTGGTCATCAATCACAATGCATCAACCCTGGAGTTAGGAGCCCGCGTCCTGCGGAAATTCCTGTCGAATCCGCTGAAGATAGCGATCAGATGCTGCCTGATCACCTAGCCGCGCCTCGATTTCAGACGCAAGTTGTAACACGGAACGCGTGGCCGGTGCAGCCGCAATCCTACGTTCGGCGAAGGCGCGGGCCTCCATGAACTGGCCGCGACGGAAGCTCAGCTGGGCCATTGCCTCCAGCGCGACCGGGTTGCCAGGCACCTGGGACAGGGCGGCACGCAGGTTGCGTTCGGCGCGATCAAGCTGGCCAGCATCCAATGCACAGCTGCCGCCGTTGGCCTGCGCCTGGGCCGGCGTGGTGTAGCTGGGCGCCTGCAGCGCACGGTCGAACCAGGCCAGCGACTCGGCAGCCTGCCCGTTCTGGCACAGCCAGGCACCATAATTGTTGAGTACGTCACCCCGCTGCGGCGCCAGCTCGGCGGCCCTGCGGAAGCCTTCCCCGGCCTGCCGGGTGCGGCCGCGCTGATCATCGATGCCGGCCAGCAGCACCAGTGCATCGGGGTCGGCAGGCGACAGCTTGATCGCGTCGCGCGCCTTGCGCTCGGCGGCATCGAGGTTGCCGCTCTGCATGTCGCGGACGGCCAGGGCGAGCAGATCCGCCGCGCGGACCTGGCGGCGAACGCCTTCGGGATCGCGGACCGAATAGACCGTCGCCTGGCTGGGACCCAGCTTGGCTTTGGGTTGCGATTTGCACGCGGTGACCGAGAGGGCCAGCACGCCTGCAAGCAGCGCCAGCCAGATGCGGTCAGGCAGCAGCATCGCTCCCCTTCCCTGCCTGCAGTGTCTTGTTGAACTCGGCCTGGCGGCGGGTACGATCCATCACCTGGCCCTTGAGCTGGCCACAGGCGGCATCGATATCGTCGCCACGGGTACGGCGCACCATGGTCAGCACGTTGCTGTCGAGCAGGATCTTCTGGAAGGCGCGGATATGCGCTTCTTCGGAACGCTCGTAGCGGGTGCCCGGGAACGGGTTGAACGGGATCAGGTTGACCTTGCCCGAGTCCCTGGCCTGCACCGCGTTGTCGAACTGGTGCATCAGCCGCGCCAGCTGGCGGGCGTGCTCGGGCTGGTCGTTGATGCCCTTCATCAGGGTGTATTCGAAGGTGACCGATTCGCGGCGCTTGTTGGCGCGCAGGTAGCGTGCGCAGGAGGCCATCAGCTCGGCGATCGGGTACTTCTTGTTGAGCGGCACGAGGGTCTCGCGCAGCTCGTCGTTCGGCGCATGCAGCGACACCGCCAGCGACACGTCGCTTTCGGTGGACAGGCGGTCGATCTGCGGCACCAGGCCGGAGGTCGACAGGGTCACGCGCTTGTTGGCCAGGCCGTAGCCCAGGTCGTCGCGCATCACGCTCATGGCGCGCACGACGTTGTCGAAATTCATCAGCGGCTCGCCCATGCCCATCATCACCACGTTGGTGAGGCGGCGCATCTGGTGCGGCACGTTGCCCAGGTGGCGCGCCGCGATCCACACCTGGCCGATGATCTCGGCGGTGGTCAGGTTGCGGTTGAAGCCCTGGGTGGCGGTGGAGCAGAACGTGCAGTTCAGGCCGCAACCGACCTGCGAGGACACGCACAGCGTGCCGCGGGTCTTGTCGGGGATGTACACGGTCTCGATGGCGTTCTTGCCATCCACGCCCATCGCCAGCAGCCACTTGTGGGTGCCGTCGGCGGAAGGCTTGTCGAAGATGATGTTCGGGACGAGGACCTCGGCATGCTCCTGCAGCTTGGCGCGCAGGACCTTGCCGAGGTCGGTCATCTCATCGAACTCGGTGACGTAGCGATGGTGGATCCACTTCATCACCTGATGGGCGCGGAATTTCTTCTCGCCGAGAACCTCGACGAAAAACTTCTCCAGGCCCGCGCGATCGAGGTCGAGCAGGTTCTGCTTGCCAGCCGTGGGTGCCGACTTCGGCAGCGGCTGGATGGCGATTTTCTGTACGACCTCGTTCACGGCATTACTCTCAGCGCGAGACGACTTCGGTGGCGGCGAAGAAGTAGGCGATTTCAATCGCTGCATTCTCGACCGAGTCCGAGCCGTGGGCGGCATTGGCATCGATGGATTCGGCGAAGTCGGCGCGGATGGTGCCCGCAGCGGCTTCCTTCGGGTTGGTGGCGCCCAGCAGGTCGCGGTGGGCCAGGACGGCGTTCTCGCCTTCCAGGGCCTGGATCATCACCGGACCGGAGATCATGAACTCGACCAGTGCGTTGAAGAACGGACGCTCGCGGTGCACGGCGTAGAAGCCTTCGGCTTCACGGCGCGACAGCTGCTTGTACTTGGCGGCCACGACCTTCAGGCCAGCCTTTTCAAAGCGGGCGTAGATTTCGCCGATGACGTTCTTGGCAACGGCGTCCGGCTTGATGATCGAAAGGGTGCGCTCCAGCGCCATGGGATGTCTCCAATGGAATCGGGCCGCTGATGGCCCGAAGGGTAACAAAAAAAAAGCCGCGTCGAAACGCGGGCTTAGCCTGATAAACGTGCGCGGATTGTAAAAGATAAAGTCCGTGCGTGGTAGAGGGCCGTGCGGCCCTCCTGTAGAGCCGAGCCCATGCTCGGCTGGCCTTTGGGCCGAAGAGCAGCCGAGCATGGGCTCGGC
>NZ_JBHZOP010000061.1:0-17453 GCF_042787595.1 Stenotrophomonas sp. YIM B13575
GCCGGGCATGGCCCGGCGCTACCGGATGACCGCGCGATGGCAGCGCCGGGCCATGCCCGGTGGATCAGCGCAAGCGCCAAAGAAAAACGCCTTCGAAGCAGAACTTCGAAGGCGCATTCTTTACTTGGTAGCGGGGGCAGGATTTGAACCTGCGACCTTCGGGTTATGAGCCCGACGAGCTGCCAGACTGCTCCACCCCGCATCAGAAGCGGAATTATGAGGTATAACTTCAAAACCTGCAAGCTTTTCCTCATTCATCGAACTGGTTGGCGCCGATTCGATGTGTTGGTAGCGGGGGCAGGATTTGAACCTGCGACCTTCGGGTTATGAGCCCGACGAGCTGCCAGACTGCTCCACCCCGCACCGGAAGTGTTTGAACCGCTGCCTCCACTCTGGCGAGGGAGGCGCTCCGCAACGATGTTCTGGCTGAACCGCTGCAGTGACAACTCAAGCTGCGTATATTACACGAATCGCGCAGCTTTGTGTCAACTTTTATGCAAGATGCGCAAATGCCTGCTGGCACCAGACCATGATCGGGTTCCAGGCCAGGCCCAGCGCCAGCAATGCCAGTGCGTTCACGCCCAGCACCACACCCAGCACGCGGTCCTTGCTGCGCGGCATGGCCTCGCCCACCGGCTCATCGAAGTACATGACCTTGATGACGCGCAGGTAGTAGAAGCAGCCGACCACGGCGCACAGCACGCCCAGGAGCGCCAGCCACAGCAGGCCACCGTTGACGGCGGCGCCGAGCACGGCCAGCTTGGTCCAGAAGCCGAGGAACGGCGGGATGCCCGCCAGCGACGCCATGATGCACAGCACCAGGCCGGCCATCCACGGGTTGCGGGCGTTCAGGCCCTTGAAGTCCTCGATGTTCTCCGCCTCGAAGCCGGCACGCGACAGCGCGATGATCGCGCCGAAGGCCGCGGTCGACATGATCGCGTAGGCCAGGGCGTAGAACAGCGCCGCCGCATAGCCCTGCGAACCGCCGCCGGCGATGCCCATCAGCAGGAAGCCGATGTGCGACACGGTGGAGAACGCCAGCATGCGCTTGAGGTTGCTCTGCGCGATGGCCATCAGGTTGCCGATCACCAGCGACAACGCGGCCAGGCCGGCAATCATCAGCTGCAGTTCGGTCGACAGCGGGCCCACGCCCATTTCCAGCAGGCGATAGGCCATGCCGAAGGCAGCCAGCTTCGGTGCCGAGCTGATGAACAGCGCGATCGGTGCCGGAGCCCCCTGGTACACGTCCGGCAGCCACATGTGGAACGGTGCGGCACCCAGCTTGAAGGCGACACCGGCAATCATGAATACCGCGCCGGTGATCAGCAGCACGCGCTCTTCCGAGTGCGGGATGGCGGCCTGGATGGCATCCAGGTGCAGGCTGCCGGTGGCGCCGTAGATCAGCGACATGCCGTACAGCAGCAGGCCCGAGGCCAGCGAGCCGAGGACGATGTACTTCATCGCCGCTTCCGAGGCCAGGCCGCTTTCGCGGTTGCTGGCGACCAGCGCGTAGGAGCACAGGGCCAGCAGTTCCAGGCCCAGGTACACCATCAGCAGGCTGCCGGCGGAGACCAGGATCATCATGCCGGCGGTGCCGAACAGGATCAGCACCGGGATCTCACCCTGGAACAGCTTGCGCTCGCGCAGGTAGCCCCAGCCATAGATCAGGGTCAGGCCGCTGAGCAGCACGATCCCGGTCTTCATCACGTCCGCGGCGGTATCGCGCACGAACATGCCATGGAAGACCTCCCCCTGCCCGCCCACGCCGGTGGCCAGCATGAACAGCACCACGGCCAGTGCGGCGACCGAGAACAGGTGGGTGACGATCTTGTTCCGTTCACTGACGAACAGGTCGAGGATCATCAGGGCGAAGGCGCTGCCGATCAGCACCAGCTCGGGAGCGAGCGGTGGCAGGTCAGCGGCGGTCAGTGGCAGCAGCGGCGAGGTGGTCATCATCAAATCCTGGAATTACAGCAGCTTGCTGGATGCGATCTGCATCGCCAGCTTTGCGATCGAGGGCTCCATCAGGTCGGTCAGCGGCTTGGGGTAGATGCCCAGGGCCAGCACGCCAATGGCGAACACGCCCAGCACCAGCCATTCGCGGCCGTTGATGTCCTTCAGTTCGGCGACGTGGCTGTTGGCCACCTCGCCGAAGAAGACGCGCTTGTACAGCCACAGGGTGTAGGCCGCGCCGATGATCAGGGTGGTGGCTGCGCCCAGGGCGATCCACGGGTTCCGCTGGAACGCCGCAAGGATGACCATGAACTCGCCGACGAAACCGCTGGTACCCGGCAGGCCCGCGTTGGCCATGAAGAACAGCATGGCGAAGGTGGCGAACCAGGGCATCACGTTGACCACGCCGCCGTAATCGGCGATGCGGCGGCTGTGCATGCGGTCGTACAGCACGCCGACGCAGGAGAACATCGCGCCGGACACGAAGCCGTGCGAGATCATCTGCACCATGGCGCCCTGCAGGCCCAGGCGGGCCGCATCGACGTTGCCGGCTTCACGCACCAGCCACAGGGCGATGAAGGTGCCCAGGGTGACGAAGCCCATGTGCGCGATCGACGAATAGGCGATCAGCTTCTTCATGTCGTCCTGCACCAGGGCGACCAGGCCGACGTAGATCACCGCGATCAGCGACAGTGCGATGACCAGCCATGCCCATTCCTGCGACGCATCGGGGACGATCGGCAGGTTGAAGCGCAGGAAGCCGTAGCCACCGATCTTCAGCGCGATGGCGGCCAGGATCACCGAACCGGCGGTCGGCGCTTCCACGTGCGCGTCCGGCAGCCAGGTGTGAACCGGGAACATCGGCACCTTGACCGCGAAGGCGATCAGGAAGGCGAAGAAGATCCAGGTCTGCTCCTTTCCCGACAGCTGCAGTGCATACAGGTCGGCCAGCTGGAAGCTGCCACCCTTCATGTACAGGTAGATCAGCGCCACCAGCATCAGCACCGAGCCGAGGAAGGTGTACAGGAAGAACTTCAGCGCGGCGTAGATGCGGCGCGGGCCGCCCCAGACACCGATGATCAGGAACATCGGGATCAGCATCGCCTCGAAGAACACGTAGAACAGCATCGCGTCCGTGGCCGAGAAGATACCGACGGTGACACCTTCCAGGATCAGGAAGGCAGCCACGTACTGGTTCACGCGCTTGTCGATCGCGCTCCAGGCACCGATCAGGGCGAGCACGCTGACCAGCGTGGTCAGCAGGATCAGCGCTACGGCGATGCCGTCCACGCCCAGGTTGTAGCCGATGTTGTAGGTCGGGATCCAGGCGTGGGTCTCGACGAACTGCAGCGCGTCGATGCCCGGGTTGTAGCCGCCCAGCAGCGAGAGACTCGCCACGAAGGTCAGCACCGCGACGCCCAGCGACGCCCAGCGGGCGGTCTGCGCATCACGGATCGCAAGGATCAGGGCACCGCCGAGGATCGGCAGCCAGATGAGGACACTGAGTAGAGGCCAGTTCGACACGTCTTCTTATTCCGTACAGGTCATCAACGCAGGTAATGCATCAGCACGCCCAGGAGGGCAATCAGGCCGATGATCATCGCGAAGGCGTAGTGATAGAGGAAACCGGATTGGGTACGGCGCAGCACGCTGGCTGCGACGTCCACAACACGTGCCGAGAGATTGACCACGCCGTCGACGATGTTGCTGTCGATCCAGCGCGAGACCTTGCCCAGCTTGACGCTGCCACCGGCGAGGCCATCGATCCACAGCTTGTCGAAGCCGTACTTGTTTTCCAGCACGGACACCACCGGGGCGAAGGTCTTGCGCGCCTTGCCCGACAGGTCCGGCTTCCACAGGTAGAACAACGCAGCCAGCAGGAAGCCTGCCAGGGTCAGCCAGAACGGCGGCAGCATCATGCCGTGCAGCGCGAACGCCACCGGACCATGGAACTCCTCGCCCAGGAAGGCCACGGTGTTCTTGGCCGGATCGTAGAAATCGACGATGCCGGTGAAGAACGTGTTGACCTGGCCCTTGATCGCCTCGTGGGCGTGGTGACCGGCCCAGTCGGTGCCGTGCAGCATCGGACCGATGCTGAAGAAACCGATGGCGATCGACGGGATGGCCAGCAGGATCAGCGGCAGCGTCACCACCCACGGCGTTTCATGCGGCTCATGCGGACCGTGGCCGTGGCCGTGGTCGTCATGCGCGTCGGCATGGTGCGCGTCGGCGGCATGGTGGTCGTCATGACCATGGCCGTGATCATCGTGTGTATCGCGGAAGCGTTCCTTGCCATGGAAGGTCAGGAACAGCAGGCGGAAGCTGTAGAAGCTGGTCACCAGCACGCCACCCAGCACGGCCCAGTAGCCATAGGTGGCCACCCAGCTGTTCTGCATGTGGGCGTGGATCTCGGCGGCCTCGATGATGGTGTCCTTCGAGTAGAAGCCGGAGAAGAACGGCGTACCGACCAGGGCCAGGGTACCGATCCACATGGTGATGAAGGTGATCGGCATGTACTTGCGCAGGCCGCCCATCTTGCGCATGTCCTGCTCGTGGTGCATCGCGATGATGACCGAGCCGGCACCGAGGAACAGCAGCGCCTTGAAGAAGGCGTGGGTCATCAGGTGGAACACGGCAGCGGAATACGCCGACACGCCCAGTGCCACCGTCATGTAACCCAGCTGCGACAGCGTGGAGTACGCGACGACGCGCTTGATGTCGTTCTGCACGATGCCGATCAGGCCGGTGAAGAACGCGGTGGTGGCACCGATGAACAGGATGAAGTTCAGCGCGGTCTGCGACAGCTCGAACAGCGGCGACATGCGGGTGACCATGAAGATACCGGCGGTCACCATCGTCGCGGCGTGGATCAGTGCCGAGATCGGGGTCGGTCCTTCCATCGAATCCGGCAGCCACACGTGCAGCGGAACCTGCGCCGACTTGCCCATGGCGCCGATGAACAGGCCGATGCAGATCACGGTGGCGATCGACCAGATCACCGGTTCGTTGAACAGCTGCATGCCGAACATGGTGCCGTCCCAGATCTGCAGCTGGGTGCGCGGGTCGGCGAGCATGCCGGCCTGCGAGAACACCTGCGAGTAATCCAGGGTACCGAACACCCACAACACACCGGCGATGCCCAGCAGGAAGCCGAAGTCACCGACGCGGTTGACCAGGAACGCCTTCATGTTGGCGAAGATCGCGGTCGGGCGCTTGAACCAGAAACCGATCAGCAGGTACGACACCAGGCCCACTGCTTCCCAGCCGAAGAACAGCTGCAGGAAGTTGTTGCTCATCACCAGGGTGAGCATCGAGAAGGTGAACAGCGAGATGTAGCTGAAGAACCGCTGGTAACCCGGATCGTCCTGCATGTAGCCGATCGTGTAGATGTGGACCAGCAGCGACACGAAGGTCACCACCACCATCATCATCGCGGTCAGCTTGTCGACCATGAAGCCGACGTGGGCCGAGTACTGGCCGACTTCGAAGAACGTGTACAGGTTCTCGTTGAACGGCTGCGCCCCGCCCCACAGCAGCTGGTAGAGCGTGTGCATCGACAGGCCGCAGGCAACGGCGACACCGAGGATGGTGATGGTCTGCGCGCCGAAGCGCTTGACCTGGCGACCGAACAGGCCGGCGATGATGCTGCCGAACAGCGGTGCAAGCACCACTGCGATCAACAGACTCTTGGAGAGAGTGATTTCCATCTGTGGATCAGCCCTTCAACGAATCGACTTCGCCGACATTGATCGTTCGGCGTGTACGGAACAGGGTCACCAGGATCGCCAGGCCGATGGCGGCCTCGGCAGCAGCCACGGTCAGGATGAAGAACACGAACAGCTGGCCGGCCGTGTCCCCCAGTTCCCGCGAGAACCCGACGAAATTGATGTTGACCGACAGCAGCATCAACTCGATGGACATCAGCAGGACGATGATGTTCTTGCGGTTGAGGAAGATGCCGGCGAGGCTGATGCAGAACAGCACCGCGCCCAGCGCCAGGATGTGGCCCAGAGTGATCGAGATCATGCCTTGGTCTCCTCGTCGCCAGCGGCCGGCTTGGTGTTGCTGTGGATCAGCGGCTGCTCGACGTCCATCTTGACCACGCGCAGGCGGTCGTGTGCCTTGACCATGGTCTGCTGCGACGGGTTCTGCGTCTTCAGGCCTTCACGACGGCGCAGGGTCAGCATCACCGCGGCGACCACGGCGACGGTCAGGATGACGGCGGCGAACTCGAACGGCAGCAGGTACTCGGTGAACAGGCTGCGTGCCAGCCAGGTGACGTTGGAACTGTCGGCGGCGAGCGCGGCGGCGTTGTCGGCCGGGAACGGGTTGACCGTCCTGCCCTTCACGCCGATCAGGATCAGCATCTGCACCAGCATCGCCACGGCCACGATCAGGCCGACCGGCAGGTAGCGCACCCAGCCCTCACGCAGCTTGTCCGGATCGATGTCCAGCATCATCACCACGAACAGGAACAACACCATCACCGCACCCACGTAGACCAGCACCAGTGCCACGCCGAGGAACTCGGCGCCGACCAGCAGCCACACGCAGGCGATGGAGAAGAAGGTCAGCACCAGGCACAGGACAGCATGCACGGGGTTGCGCACACTGATCACCGCAGCGGCCGAAACCGTTGCCGCGATGGCGAAGACCCAGAAAGCGATATTTACCCAATCCATCTCTCGACCTCAGCGGTAAGCGGCATCGGCGGCACGACGCTCGGCGATCTCGGATTCGAGACGGTCGCCCAGGGCCAGCAGCTGCGGCTTGGTAACGATGTTTTCGCCACGATTCTCGAAGTGGTACTCGAGGATGTGGGTCTCGACGATCGAGTCCACCGGGCAGCTTTCCTCACAGAAGCCGCAGAAGATGCACTTGAACAGATCGATGTCGTAGCGGGTGGTACGGCGGGTGCCGTCCTCGCGCTTGGCCGAATCGATGGTGATGGCCAATGCCGGGCACACCGCTTCGCACAGCTTGCAGGCGATGCAGCGCTCTTCACCGTTGGGATAACGGCGCAGGGCGTGCAGGCCACGGAAGCGCGGCGACTGCGGGAACTTCTCCATCGGGTACATCATCGTGTACTTCGGCTTGAAGCTGTACTTCAGCGTCAGCCAGAGACCGGCCAGCAGTTCGAGCAGCAGCAGGCTCTTGAAGTAATGGGTAATCCTGTTCATCACTTAGACGCCCTTTTGAATCACGCCGAAGAACACCATGACGGCGGTAACCGCGATCCAGAAAATGGTCAGCGGGATGAAGACCTTCCAGCCCAGGCGCATGATCTGGTCATAGCGGAAGCGCGGGAAGCTTGCTCGGAACCAGATGTAGGCACTGGCGAAGAAGAAGACCTTGACGAACAGCCACGGCCAGCCACCCTTCCAGATCCAGTCGATGAACGGCGAGATCTCGCCCGGGTTGACCCAACCCTGGATCGGGCTCAGCCAGCCGCCGAGGAAGAAGATCGAGATCAGGAAGCTGATCAGGATCATGTTCGCGTATTCGGCCAGGAAGAACAGGGCGAAGGCACCGCCGGAGTACTCGACCATGTGGCCGGCGACGATTTCCGACTCGCCTTCCACCACGTCGAACGGCGCGCGGTTGGTTTCGGCAACGCCGGACACCCAGTACACGATGAACAACGGGAACAGCGGGATCAGGAACCAGTCGAAGAAGCCGGAGTTGCCAGCCTGGGCCGCCACGATGTTGCTGAGGTTGAGGCTGCCCGAAGCGATCATCACGCCGACCAGGGCAAAGCCCATCGCGATCTCGTAGCTGATCATCTGTGCCGAGGCGCGCATGGCACCCAGGAACGCGTACTTCGAGTTGGAGGCCCAACCGGCCAGGATCACGCCGTAGATGCCCAGCGAGGTCATCGCCAGCAGGTACAGCAGACCGGCGTTGGCGTTGGACAGCACCAGCTGGTTGTCGAACGGCACCACCGACCAGGCCGCGAAGGCCGGGGCCAGGGTGATCAGCGGCGCCAGCAGGAAGATCGCCTTGTTGGCGCTGCTGGGCTGCAGGACTTCCTTGAACAGCAGCTTGAAGACGTCGGCGAAGGCCTGGAAGATGCCCATGCCCACATACATCGGGCCGTGGCGGACGTGCATCCAGCCGATCAGCTTGCGTTCCCAGACCACGTAGAAGGCCACCGAGACGATCACCGGAACGGTGATCACCAGGATCTTCAGGATGATCCAGATCAGCGCGCCGATGTCACCGAGGCCAAGCAGCCACTGGTGCAGCGGATCGACCGCGTTAATCAGCAATTCGTTCATGCAGCCACCACCGAAACACGAGCGGCACCCAGCGGCGCGGTTGCGCCGTGGCCCGATTCAATCCAGACCGAACCCGCAGCGACGCGGGCGTCGACCACCACCGGCAGGGTGGCCTTGCCGGCATCGGTGCCGACCTTGGCCATCTGCCCTTCCTGCAGCTGCAGGCGGGCGGCATCGTCAGCGTTGAGCACGATGCGCGGGGCGTTGTTGAGCGGATGCGACTGCAGCGCCGCGGCGCGACGGACCACCGCGTCGGTGCGGTAGATCGCAGCGGTCGAGGCCACTTCCAGGCCCTCGCCCGCCAGCACCGGCTGTGCCGACGCGGACACCTGCACGGTCACCGGTGCCAGGCTGGCGCGCAGGCCGGCCAGGTCGATGAACTCGAAACCGGCCACGGCCAGCTCACCGCCGAGCGCACGCAGCACGCGCCAGCCCTCGCGAGCCTCGCCCGGCAGCTTGCCACCGGCACGCGCCGACTGCTCGCGACCATCGAGGTTGGTCAGGGTGGCATCGATTTCCGGCAGCGCACCGATCGGCAGGATCACGTCGGCAACGTCGCGGGTCGAGGCGCAGGCGAACTGGCTGAAGGCCACCACCTGTGCGCCGACCAGCGCCTTGCGCGCGGCCGGAGCATCGGCGAAGTCCAGGCCCGGTTCCAGGCCGTAGACCACGTAGGCCTTGCGCGGATCGGCCAGCATCGCGGCGACGTCCTTGCCGGCCGGCAGCACGCCGGCGCGGGTCAGGCCGATGGCGTTGGCGCCCTGCGGGATACGGCACAGCTTGGCACCGGTAGCGGCGGCGAAATCACGCGCAGCGGCGCGGATCGCGGCAGCCTGCGGGTGGTTTTCGGCGATGCCACCGACGATCAGCACGGTGTTGGTACCGCCCTGCACCGCCGAACGCAGCTCGGCGTTGGCCAGCGCATCGACGAACTTCGACGGGGCCACGATCTGCTTGCCGGCAACGCTGAACGCGAAGTCGAAGTCGACCGGGTTGACCACGTGGATCTTCGCGCCGTTGGTCGTCTGCGCCTTGCGCAGGCGAGCGTGCAGCAGCGGCAGTTCGTGGCGGATGTTGCTGCCCAGAACGACGATGCGGTCGGCGCCTTCGATCTCGGCCAACGGCAGGCCGAACACTTCGGCGGTGGCGGCGTCGGAGAAGTCGCGGTTGTTGATGCGGTGGTCGATGTTGCTCGAACCCAGGCCAGTGGCCAGGCGGGCCAGCAGTGCGCCCTCTTCGTTCGAGGTCGACGGGTGCACCAGCACGCCCAGGTTGTCGCCCTGGTTGGCCTTGAGGATCCCGGCGGCCGCGGCCAGGCCTTCGGCCCAGCTCACTTCCTTCCACTCGCCATTGACCTTGCGCAGCGGCTTGACCGCACGGTCTTCGCTGTACAGGCCCTGGTGCGAATAACGGTCACGATCGGACAGCCAGCACTCGTTGACCGACTCGTTGTCGCGCGGCACGGTACGCAGCACTTCGCCGCGACGCACGTGCAGGAACAGGTTCGAGCCCATCGCGTCGTGGTAGCCCAGCGATTCGCGCGCGGTCAGTTCCCACGGACGGGCGCGGAACTGGAACACCTTGTTGGTCAGCGCGCCGACCGGGCACACGTCGACCACATTGCCCGAAAGCTCGGTGGTCAGCGGCTTGCCGTCGTAGGTGCCGATCTGCAGGTTTTCACCGCGATACATGCCACCCAGCTCGTAGGTACCGGCAACGTCGGCGGTGAAGCGGACGCAGCGGGTGCACTGGATGCAGCGGGTCATCTCGGTGGCGACCAGCGGCCCCATGTCCTCGTCGGCCACCACGCGCTTGCGCTCGTTGAAGCGGCTGACCGAACGGCCGTAGCCCAGCGACACGTCCTGCAGCTCGCACTCGCCGCCCTGATCGCAGATCGGGCAATCCAGCGGGTGGTTGATCAGCAGGAATTCCATCACCGAGCGCTGGAACTTCAGCGCCTTCTCACTGCGGGTGGCGACCTTCATGCCGTCCATCACCGGCGTGGCGCAGGCCGGCGCCGGCTTCGGCGACTTTTCCACGTCGACCAGGCACATGCGGCAGTTGGCAGCGATCGGCAGCTTCTCGTGGTAGCAGAAGCGCGGAATCGAAATGCCCGCCTTGTCGGCGGCCTGGATGATCATCGAACCCTTGGGCACGACCAGCGCCTTGCCATCGATCTCGATGGTGACGTGATCCGGTGGCACGCTGGGGGTCACTCCAGGATTATTGGGTTGCGCGCTCATGCAGCGGCTGCCTCCACCTTCTTGCCGTCAACCATCGAATGACCGTTGACGATGTAGTACTCGAATTCGTCCCAGAACTGGCGCAGGAAGCCCTGGATGGGCCACGCCGCCGCTTCGCCGAACGCACAGATGGTGTGACCTTCGATCTGGCCGGCCACGGTCTTCAACTGGTGCAGGTCTTCCATCGTGGCCTTGCCGGCGACGATGCGCTCCAGCACGCGGTGCATCCAGCCGGTACCTTCACGGCACGGGGTGCACTGGCCACAGGATTCCTTGTGGAAGAACTGGCTGATGCGGCAAGCGAACTTGACGCAGCAGACGCTGTCATCCAGCACCACGACCGCACCGGAACCCAGGCCGGAGCCCAGCGCACGGATGGTGTCGTAGTCCATCGGCAGGCCCTTCAGCTCGGCCGCGGTCAGCACCGGCATGGACACGCCGCCCGGGATCGCGCCCTTGAGCTTGCGGCCCGGCTTGAGGCCGCCAGCCATTTCCAGCAGGTCGTCGAAGGTGGTGCCGAGCGGCACTTCGAAGTTGCCGCCCTTCTGCACGCAGCCGGACACCGAGAAGCACTTCGGGCCGCCATTGGCGGTCAGGCTCAGGCCCTTGAACCACTCGGGGCCATTGCGGATGATCGCCGGCACCGAACCGTAGGTTTCGGTGTTGTTGATCGTCGACGGCTTGCCATACAGACCGAAGTTGGCCGGGAACGGCGGCTTGTAGCGCGGCTGGCCCTTCTTGCCTTCCAGCGATTCCATCAGTGCGGTTTCTTCGCCGCAGATGTAGGCGCCGGCACCGAGGGCGCCGTAGATGTCGATATCCACGCCCGAGCCCAGCACGTTCTTGCCCAGCCAGCCGTTTGCATAGGCATCGGCCAGGGCCTGCTCGAAGTGCTCGAACGGCTCGTGATGGAACTCACCGCGCAGGTAGTTGTAGCCCACGGTGGAACCGGTGGCGTAGCAGGCGATCGCCATGCCTTCCACCACCGAATGCGGGTTGTAACGCAGGATGTCGCGATCCTTGCAGGTGCCCGGCTCGGATTCATCCGAGTTGCAGAGGATGTACTTCTGCACGTTGCCCTTGGGCATGAAGGACCACTTCAGGCCGGTCGGGAAACCAGCGCCGCCACGGCCGCGCAGGCCCGAGGCCTTGACCATCTCGATGACCTGCTCCGGCGGGATCTTCTCTTCGAGGATCTTGCGCAGGGCGGCGTAGCCACCGGTCTTCAGATAGCTTTCGTACGACCACGGGGTGTCGTAATGCAGGGTGGTGTAGACCACCTGGTGCGGCAGCGGCGCGGGGCCGACCGGACCCTTGGATTCGTGGTGATGTGCCATGCCCTTACTCCAGCCCGTCCAGAAGCTCGTCGACCTTTTCCAGGGTCAGACGCTCATGGTAGTGACCATTGATGACCATCATCGGTGCACCCGCGCAGCCGGCCAGGCACTCTTCCTCACGCTTGAGGTAGACGCGGCCGTCAGCGGTCGACTGACCGTTCTTGATGCCCAGCTTCTTCTCGCAATGGCGCACGATGTCTTCGGCGCCATTGAGCCAGCAGCTGATGTTCGTGCAGATGGCCACGTTGTTGCGGCCCACCTTCTCGGTCTCGAACATCGAGTAGAAGCTGGCAACCTCGTAGGCCCACACCGGCGGCAGGTCCAGGTACTTGGCCACGCCGGCGATCAGCTCGTCGGTCAGCCAGCCCTGGTTCTGCTCCTGGGCAGCATGCAGACCCTGCAGCACGGCAGAGCGCTTGCGGTCCGGCGGGAACTTGGACAGCCAGTGATCGATGTGAGCGCGGGTTTTGTCGCTCAACACCACCATCGGGTCGACGTCGCGCGCCGCCTCGAAATTACCTGTCGCCTTCATCGGCCGACCTCAGCGAAATGCATAACGTGAAATTGCAGAAACTGCGGCGCCGGCTTGCGCCGGCTGCCTGCAGCGGGCGTTGGCGTGGCGGACGGCATTACCGGTCAACCTCGCCGAACACCAGATCGTAGGTACCGATCATCGCCACCACGTCGGCCAGCATGTGGCCGCGCACGATCGAATCGATCGAGGACAGGTGGGCGAAGCCCGGCGCACGGAGGTGTACGCGGAACGGCTTGTTGGCGCCGTCGGAAACCAGGTAGCAGCCGAATTCGCCCTTGGGCGCTTCAACCGCGGCGTAGGTTTCGCCGGCCGGCACGCAATAGCCTTCACTGAACAGCTTGAAGTGATGGATCAGCGCTTCCATGTCGTCCTTCATGTCCTCGCGCTTGGGCGGAGCGACCTTGAAGTTCTTGACCATGACCGGGCCGGGGTTGGCTTTCAGCCACGCCACGCACTGCTTGATGATGCGGTTGGACTCGCGCATTTCGGCCACGCGGCACAGGTAGCGATCATAGCAATCGCCTTCCTTGCCCAGCGGGATGTCGAAATCGACGGCATCGTACTTCGCGTACGGACGCTTCTTGCGCAGGTCCCAGGCAACGCCCGAGCCACGCAGCATCACGCCGGTCATGCCCCACTGGTGGGCCAGTTCCGGGGTGACCACGCCGATGCCAACGGTACGCTGCTTCCAGATACGGTTGTCGGTCAGCAGGGTCTCGTATTCGTCGACACGGCCCGGGAACTCATTGGTGAAGTTTTCCAGGAAGTCCAGCAGCGAACCTTCGCGCGAGGCGTTGAGGTTCTTCAGGGCCTTGCCCTTGTGCCAGCGCGATTCCTTGTACTTCGGCATGTGGTCCGGCAGGTCGCGGTAAACGCCGCCCGGACGGTAGTACGCCGCGTGCATGCGCGCGCCGGAGACCGCTTCGTAGCAGTCCATCAGCTCTTCGCGCTCGCGGAAGGCGTACAGCATCACCGCCATCGCACCCAGGTCGAGGGCGTTGGAGCCCAGCCACATCAGGTGGTTCAGGATGCGGGTGATCTCGTCGAACATCGTGCGGATGTACTGCGCACGCTCCGGCGCCTCGATGCCCATCAGGGTCTCGATCGAGCGCACGTAGGCGTGCTCGTTGCACATCATCGACACGTAATCCAGGCGATCCATGTAGCCGATCGACTGGTTGAAGGGCTTGGACTCGGCCAGCTTCTCGGTGCCCCGGTGCAGCAGACCCACGTGCGGGTCGGCACGCATGATGGTCTCGCCGTCCATTTCCAGGATCAGGCGCAGCACACCGTGCGCGGCCGGATGCTGCGGGCCGAAGTTCATGGTGTAGTTGCGGATTTCCTGCCGGCTTTCGGCAGCATTGCTGGCGAATGCTTCGCCGGCCTGGTGTACGTGACTCACTTCACTGCCTCCTGCGAGCGCTCGCCGGCAGCGGTCTGCAGGCGGGCGTCGTCGCGGATCACGCGCGGCACGCCGACACGCGGCTCCACCGAGGTGACCGGTTCGTAGATGACGCGCTTCTTTTCTTCGTCGTAGCGGACTTCGACGTTGCCGATCAGCGGGAAGTCCTTGCGGAACGGATGGCCGACGAAACCGTAGTCGGTCAGGATCCGGCGCAGGTCCGGGTGACCTTCGAAGATCACGCCATACAGGTCGAACGCTTCGCGCTCGAACCAGTTCAGGCCCGGCCAGATGCCGGTCAGCGAGGACACCACCGGCAGCGCTTCGTCAGGCGCGAAGCAGCGCAGGTGCAACATCAGGTTGTGCTGGTACGAACGCAGCTGTGCGACCACGGCAAAGCGCTGGGTCGGCATGTGCTGCGGGCGGGCGCCGTCGGCGCTCTCTTCGCTGGGGAACTCGCCCCAGGCGAAGCGGCCCTGGGCCTTGCCTTCGACACCGCGGCTGAAGCCCTGCGAGGACACGTCGGCGGTGTCCCACTCATCGGAGCCGTAACCGAGGTAATCGACGCCGCAGAGGTCCACGGCCTGCTCGAAACCAAACTCGTCACGCAGCGCGAGGGCGGTGGCGTGCCACTCAGCGGCAGGCACTTCCAGCGTCACTTCGCCGCGGGGTTCGACCACGATGACCTTCGCACCTGCGAAACGTGCGGAGAGTCGGTCGATGAAGGATGCTTGCTCTGCCATGGGGGCTTGGCGCGCTCTTGTCAGGTGAAGGGGTCAGCGGGCGATGGTCTGTGTACGCCAGATCTTCTTCTGCAGCTGCAGGATCCCGTACACCAGCGCCTCGGCGGTCGGCGGGCAGCCCGGGACATAGATGTCCACCGGCACCACGCGATCACAGCCGCGCACCACAGAATAGGAGTAGTGGTAGTAACCACCGCCGTTGGCGCAGCTGCCCATGGAGATCACCCACTTGGGGTCGGGCATCTGGTCATAGACCTTGCGCAGCGCCGGGGCCATCTTGTTGACCAGGGTGCCGGCGACGATCATCACGTCGGACTGACGCGGCGACGGGCGGAACACCACACCGTAGCGGTCAAGGTCCAGGCGCGCCGCACCTGCGTGCATCATTTCGACCGCACAGCAGGCCAGACCGAAGGTCATGGGCCACATCGAACCGGTACGTGCCCAATTCAGCAGGGCATCGACGCTGGTGGTGACAAAGCCCTTTTCCAGCAGCGGGTTGTCGCCTTCCGGCCGCAGGATGTCATCAACCCGCCCTTCCGGGACAGGATTGGTCATCAGGCCATCGAGAGTCTGAATCACTCCCATTCCAGCGCTCCCTTCTTCCAGACATAAATGAAACCGAGGAACAGCATGCCGACGAACAGACCCATGGTGACGAGCGAACGCGCGCCAAGCTCCATGAAGACCTGCGTCCACGGCACGATGAAGATGATTTCCAGGTCGAAGACGATGAACTGGATCGCGATCAGGTAGTAGCGCACGTCGAACTTCATGCGTGCGTCTTCGAAGGCTTCGAAGCCGCACTCGTACGGCGACAGCTTTTCCAGATCGGGGCGGCGGGGACCGAGGAATCGACCAACCAGCATCAGCGTAATGCCGATACCGGTGGCAACGATCAGAAACAGCAGAGACGGCAAATATTCGGCCAGCACAGCGATTCTCTCTTGCCTCTGCCGCTGCGCCTGCAGGCGCTTTGGCATGGGGGAGTGGACGGGAATCTGCCTGGCGCTTTGCGCGCCAGACCAACCCGCTTACTTACTAAATGGTGCCCAAGAGGGGACTCGAACCCCTACGACCTAAGTCGCTACCACCTCAAGGTAGTGCGTCTACCAATTCCGCCACCTGGGCAAACGATCACATCAGACTATCTTCCCGATGCGCCGCGTATTGTAACCGGCTTCAGTCTTTCTGGGAGCCTTCCGAAGGCTTTTCTTCACCAGAAACCGAAGATTCCGCCTGAGCCGGCACAGTTGCGGCCGGAACCGGGGCGGCCGGGACCGCATCGGCCTTCGGAACGGCCGGCAATTCGCCCGCCGGAGCGGCCGGAGCACTGGCCGCCGGGGCGGACATCAGGCCCAGATCCTGATCGGCGGCCGGGCGGTTGCCATGGCCGGCGTACCAGGCCATGAAGAGGCTGATGCCGAAGAACACCACGGCCAGCCACTTGGTCGACTTGGACAGGAAGTTGGACGCGCCACGCGCACCGAACACGGTCCCCGAGGCGCCAGCGCCAAAGCCCGAACCTGCCGCCGCACCCGAGCCACGCTGCATCAGGATCAGCGCGACCATGGCTACGGCAACCAGCACGTAGACGACATTGAGGATCAACATCAGCATTGGAAATCCGCCCTCGGACTAGAGTGCCGGCGGCTAGCCGGCAACCGTAACTAATTGTTTGCCGCCGCCTCTGCGATGGCCAGGAAGTCGGCGGCCACCAGGGAGGCACCACCAACCAGCCCACCATCGACATCCGGCTGCGCGAACAGTTCCCCGGCATTGTCGGGCTTCACGCTACCGCCGTAAACAATGGGCAGTGAATCAGCAATTCTAGCATCGATGCGCGCGACTTCGCCACGAATGAACGCGTGCACCTGCTGCGCCTGCTCCTTGGTGGCGGTACGGCCGGTGCCGATCGCCCAGACCGGCTCGTAGGCGACCACGGCATTGGCGAAGCCCTCGGCCCCGACAAGCTCGAGCACCGGGGCCAGCTGGCTGGCGATGACCGCCTCGGTCTGCCCGGCCTCGCGCTGCTCAAGGGTTTCACCGACGCACAGCACCGGCACGAGGCCGGCATGCAGGGCGGCAGCGAACTTGCGGGCCACCAGCTCACTGCTCTCGTTGTGGTACTGGCGGCGCTCGGAGTGGCCGACCAGGCCATAGCGGGCACCCACCTCGTGCAGCATGGCCGCGCATACCTCACCGGTGTAGGCGCCCTTCTCGTTGCTGCTGACGTCCTGTGCACCAAAGGCCAGGCCGGTGTCGCCGAAGTCTTCGACCAGCTCACCCAGGTAGGGCATCGGCGGCAGGATCACCACCTCCACTCCGCGCTTCGGCAGCCCGGCAGCGACCTGCCCCAGCAGTTCGGTGGCGAATTGACGGCTGCCGTGCAGCTTCCAGTTTCCAGCGACGATCTTGCGGCGCATGAGCGGGTGGCTCCTGTATGAACTCAGCCGCCCATGATACCTGCTGCGGCAAAAAACCGTTTCTTTGTAAGCGGTTACATGGGTTTTCAGCCAACGGCGCAGCCCCTCGTGGCGGGGGTGGGGTTGGTCGCGGAGAGCCCCGGCTGGATTTGTGGGGTTGGCCGGGCGGGCGGGACTGGCGAGGGACGCCGTGAACCCGTCCATGGGGGCTTGGCCGCGGCATCCATGCCGCGGACACCCTCGCCAGCCCCACCCGCCCGGCCCCTGACACATTCCGGCGGTTCCGCCCGCCACGGAAAGAAAAAAGAAGATCAAAAGCAAAAGCGAAAGCAGAGCTTCGGCCCCCTCCCCTGTTTCGAGATCTGACAGATCTCATCCACGCATGACGTGGATAGATCGTGTCGACCAAGGTCGACACCTACCAACGGCCGCGGGAAATTGTCGGGGGTGGGGCGGTGTGGGCTGGCAGGACCGTTGGCGCCATGGATGGCGCCATCGAGCCCCCAGGGATGGGTTTACGGCGTGTCCTGCCAGCC
>NZ_JBHZOP010000062.1:0-74247 GCF_042787595.1 Stenotrophomonas sp. YIM B13575
GGGTGCCGACCGTTGGTCGGCACACCTCTCAGATCGGATTCGCGTCCAGGAACGCGCGGATTTCCGGCACCAGCACTTCATGCTTGTCTTCCAGCACGTAGTGACCGGCATCTTCAAACGCGTGTACCTGCGCCTGCGGCAGTGCGGCCTGGAAGCCCTTCAGGAAGTGGTGGTCGAACACGAAGTCGCGCAGGCCCCAGCCGAGGAAGGCCGGGCGATCGGCGAAGGACGGCAGCGCCTTGCCCGCGCGCTCCAGCAGTGACCACGCCTTGTCGGCCGGCGACAGCGGGATGTCCTGCATGAAGCGGATGGTGCTGATGCGGTTGGCGTAGCTGTTGTATGGCGACACGTAGGCGCGGCGCACATCGGCCGGCATCTTCCGCTCCACGCCCAGCCACGACGCGCCGGAGGAGAACGCATTGAAGGTGCGGATGATCCACTCACCGATCTTCCAGTGCCGCCCCAGCGCGATCTGCCACGGCATCTTCTTGGCCGCCGGCATCGGGAACGCGGCGGTGTTGAGCACCACCAGGCGCTTGACCTGGTCGTGGTGCGACAGCGCCCAGCCGAAGCCGATCATGCCGCCCCAGTCGTGCACGGCCAGGGTCACCGGGCCGGTGATGCCCAGATGCTTCAGCAGCGCATCCAGATCATCCACGCGCGACTGCAGCGTGTACTCGTAGCGACGGTCGTCGGGCTTGTCCGACAGGCCCATGCCGATATGGTCCGGCACGATGCAGCGGTAGCGGTCCGACAGGCCGGCCACCAGTGTGCGCCAGTAATAGCTCCACGACGGGTTGCCGTGCACCATCACCACCACCTCGCCGTCGCGCGGGCCTTCGTCGAGATAGTTCATCGACAGGCCGGGGCGGACCTCGAAGCGCTGCGGGTGGGCGGGGTAACCGGGAAGATCGCGCATGCGGAGCACCTTGGAAGAATCGCGGCGCAGTGTAGAGCCGAGCCGATGCTCGGCTGCTCTCCGGTCAGGCCGCGGAAGAACCGCGCTGCGCGCGTGAGCCGAGCGTGGGCTCGGCTCTACAGGGAGTCTGGCAGAAGGGTCTTACCAGACCACTTCGGCCATCGAGCAGTTCAGGCCCGAGCCGATGCCCAGAAGCGCGATGCGGTCGCCCTTCTTCAGCTTGCCCAGCTGCTTGAGCTTGCTCAGCACGATCGGCACCGAGGCCGGACCGATGTTGCCGTGCTCGCCGAAGATGGTCATGACCTTCTTCGGGTCGATGCCGAAATTCTTGATGAACGCCGCGGTGTGCGGCTGGCTGACCTGGTGGATGACGAACTGGTCCAGCTCTTCCACGGCCCAGCCCAAGGCGATCTTGGCGGCGGTGAAGGTCTTCTGGGCCAGCTTGATGCCCTCGATCAGCAGCATGCGGGTGTCGGTGACCATGCGGTCCAGGTTGCCCAGGCACAGCTGGTTCCACTCGGTGGCCGAGCGGGTCACGCCACCCTTGTAGCGCGGTGCGTCGGGGACCAGCTCGGAACGGGCCATCACCATCGCAGCCGCACCGGAACCGGTGGTCAGCGCCGCCAGCTCATTGCGGAAGTCATCGGCGGTGACGTCCGGCGCGGTCATCCGCTCCAGGGTCTTTTCGTACACCAGGTTGGCGGTTTCGCCATCCACCACCAGCGCGTAGTCGATCTCGCCGCGCTCGAGCATGCGCGCCGCGATGTCCATGCCGTTGATGAAGGCCAGGCAGGCATTGGCGACGTCGAAGGTCATGCACTCGTCGCTGACACCGAGGTTGCCGGACACGATGGACGCGGTCGACGGCTCCAGGTAGTCACGGCTGACCGAGGTGTTGATCAACAGGCCCACCTGCGTCGCATCGATGCCTGCGTCTTCCAGCGCCTTGCGGCCGGCCATGGTGGCCGCGTCGGACGCCAGTACGCCGTTGTCCCACAGGCGGCGCGCGTGGATGCCGGCGATGTCGCCGAGGACATCGGTACGGATACCAAGGCGATCCAGCGTCGGCTGCAGCCGTTCGTTGATTTCCTTGGTCGTCAGCGTGTGCGGCGCATCAACGTGAGCCAGGCCGGCAATCGAGACATTCTTGAAGAGCATCGAGGTTAGCGCCAAGGCTCAGGCAAAGGGGGCGCTATTCTATAACCCCCCGGGCCTTCACCGCATCTTTACGAATTCAGCCTTGGCCGTATGGTGAAGGATTCAGCGCGGCGGGCACTGGAAAGCAGCGAAGCGCTGGCTGCCATCGGCCGGGGCCGCAGCGGCCTGCACGGCGTTGGCGCCGGTGGTCGGGGCCTCGTTGCGGGCCAGGGTCTCCAGCTCTTCCTGCACGCGCAGCGGGTTGCGGTTGTAGAAGCCGACCTTGCTCTTCACGGTCACCACCACTTCGCCCTTGGAGATGCACCCGGCCGGTACCGGGCCTGCCGGCAGCACGCGGGTCGCCTTGCCGGCCGGTTCGATCGGCACCCAGGTGCAGGCGGTGACGGTGAGCAACAGGGACGACAGCAGCAGAACGCGCATGGGCAGGATCCTGGAAGGGAATGTCAGGAGTGTGCCTGAACCGTCTGAATCAGGGATAGCCGGGACGGGGTCGGATCCCCCGCAGGGGGCTCTGACCCCAGAGTACGACGGGGTCGGAGCCCTCCCTGGGGGAGGGATCCGACCCCAGGCCGGCGTATTGCCTTATTTCTTGACCGGGTTGCCTTCGGCATCGATCACGGTCACTTCGCCCAGGTTCAAGGCGCGTACGGCCGCTTCGGTCTGCTTGAGGTCACCCACCACCACCCAGGTCAGCGCCTGCGGCTTGATCTCCGCGGCCGCCTGCTGCACCTGTGCCGGGGTCATCGCTTCGATCTCGGCCTTGCGGCGCAGCACGTAGTCGTCCGGGCGCTTGAACTGCACGATCGTGCCGATGGTCGCGGCCACCGCGCTGGCGGTCTCGTAGGCACCGGGCAGGCTCAGGGTCTGGATGTTGCGGATGCGCGCCACTTCAGCGTCGGTCGCCGGCTTGCTGCCGTTGGCGAACTCGGCGATCTCCTTGCGCATTTCGGCCATGGCCGGGCCGGTCTTGTCGATCTGCACCGGTGCCATCGCCATCCACGGGCGCTGGCCCACGGTGTTGCTGGCGCTGGTGCGGGCACCGTAGGACCAGTGCTTGTCCTCGCGCAGGTTCATGTTCAGGCGCGAGGTGAAGTCGCCACCGATCACACCGTTGGCGATGTCGAAGCGGGTCGAGCTGGCGTCGCTGGACGGCGGCACGACCTGGCCGGCGAACAGGTTGGCCTGCACCGCGCCCGGCTGGTCGATCAGGAACACCCGCGGGCTCTTCGGCAGTGCCACGGCGGTGGTGGCCTTGATCGTCGGTGCATCACCGGTGGCCTTCCAGTCGCCCAGCTGCTTGTCCAGCAGCGGCACGATCTCGGCCAGGGTGGTATCGCCGACCACGATCAGGGTGCCGTCCTGCGGACGCAGCCAGTCGCGGTGGAAGTCGACCAGGTCCTCGCGGCCCAGGCTGCTGATCGCCGCTTCATCACCGCTGCCGGTGAACGGAATCGCGTAGGGGTGGCCCTTGCCGTACAGCAGCGGCGGCAGCACGCGCATCGCTACCGCACCCGGGTTGACCTTCTCCTGCTGGATACCGGCGATCCAGGTCGCCTTGACCCGGTCGATCTCGCTCTGCTCGAAGCGCGGCTCGCGCAGCAGGCTGGCATACAGCGCCAGCGACGGCACCAGGTTCTCCTTCAGCGCGGACAGTTCCACGTCCACCGAATCCAGGCCGGCGGAAGCATCCAGGTCCGCACCCAGCGCATCGGCCGCATCGGCGAAGGCCAGCGAACCCAGCTTGCCAGCGCCTTCGGTCATCAGGCTCATGGTGAAGTTGGCGGTGCCCGGCTTGCGACCCTGGTCAGCGGTGAAGCCGCCCGGGAACTGGTAGCTGAACTGCACCACCGGAATCTCATGGCGCTCGGCCAGCACCACCTGGGTGCCGTTCTTCAGCGTGGCGCGCTGCAGTGCCGGGAACTTCAACTGCGGGAACTCGCGGGTCTGCGGCACGCCGGCCTTGCGGTCCACCTGCTCGGGCAGGGTGCTGTACCTGCTGTCCACCGCCGGCACGTTGAACGGCTTCGGCGCCTGCGACGGATCTTCCTTCAGCGCTACGCGTTCACCGGGCTCGACCACCAGGGTGTGGCTGCCCTTGTCCAGCCACTGCGCGCCCAGGCGCTTGAGGTCGGCAGCGGTGGCCTTGTCGATGTTGGCCAGCGAGGTGCGGAAGCAGCCCGGGTCGCCGGTGTACACCGTGCATTCGGCCAGCGCGTCGGCCTTGCCGCCGAAGCCGCCGATGCGCTCGATGCCGCGGATGAAAGCAGCGCGCGAGCCGGTCTTGGCGCGTGCCAGTTCTTCGGCGGTCGGGCCCTCCTTGAGCAGGCGCTCGATTTCCTCATCGATGATCTTTTCGACCTTGGCCGGATCCTGGCCCTGCTTCACCGTGGCCATCACCATGAAATTGGACCCCAGCTGCGAGGCATAGGCGCCAGCGCTGATGTTGTCCACCAGCTTGTCCTGGTGCTGCAGGCGCTGGCTCAGGCGCGAAGACTTGGCACCGCCGAGCACGTAGGCCAGCAACTGCAGCTGGTCGACGTCGGTGGTGCCGACCTGGGCCACGTTCCAGGCGCGGTAGATGCGCGCCTGCGGCACCTTGTCGGTCATCACTTCGCGGGTGTCGGCTGGCCGCTTGGCCACGTCCACCTTCGGCTGCGCCATGGTCGGGCCGGCCGGGATGCTGCCGAAGTACTTCGCCGCCTTTTCCTTGGCCGTGACCAGATCGATGTCACCGGCCAGCACCAGCACTGCGTTGTTCGGGCCATACCAGGTGCGGAACCAGGTCTTGACGTCGTACAGCGAGGCGGCGTTGAGATCGTTCATCGAGCCGATCACGCTGTGGTGGTACGGATGGCCCACCGGATACAGCGCGCGGTTGAGCTGTTCCCACACCTGGCCGTAGGGCTGGTTCTCGCCCTGGCGCTTCTCGTTCTGCACCACACCACGCTGCTCGTCGAGCGCGGCCTGGTCGATCGCGCCGACCAGATGGCCCATGCGATCCGATTCCATCCACAGCGCCATGTCCAGCGCGGTGGTCGGCACGTTCTCGAAGTAATTGGTGCGGTCGGTATTGGTGGTGCCGTTCTGGCCGGTGGCACCCACCTGCTTGAAGGGCTCGAAGTACTCGCCGTCGTGGTTCTCGCTGCTCTGGAACATCAGGTGCTCGAACAGATGCGCGAAGCCGGTGCGGCCGGCCGGCTCATCCTTGCTGCCGACGTGGTACCAGATGTTGACCGCAACGATCGGTGCCTTGCGATCGGTATGCACCACCACGCGCAGGCCGTTGGGCAGGGTGAACTGCTCGAACGGGATATCGACCTTGCTGGTCGCGGCCGGCTTGGCCGCCAGCGCGTAGGTCGGCGCGAGCGTGCCGAGAGCAGTACTGAGAGCAACAGCGAGCAGCGCGGCGCGCGGGCGCAGGGTGAGCGACATATCCGGGTCCTTGGTCACATAGGTGAATCCCGATCCTAGCGCGGGCGTGCGGCCACCGGTATCGGCCACCAGTCACTGGGGGTGATCGGCCACATCGGCCATCGCCATCACGTTTTCAGGGTCACGAACGGCGGTGATTCACGTCCGGACAGTGTCCGCGGCACCCCGAATGGACAGGTGTCCGCCCGGCGGACACTTTTCATACGCCATAAAACCCTTATAAATCAATGATTAAAAGTTGGCACGGGGATTGCTTTGTCCTTCCTGCGCCAGCAAGGGCTTCAGACAAAACCTGACTGAAGACTGAACAGAAGCAGGAAATCGAAAATTCCGCTTGCATCCCCAGAACTGGTGTTCTACCTTACTACCACACCACTGCTCACCAACACTAAACAGGCCCCGTCATGAACGCCAAGACCATTGCCATCGCCATCGCCCTGATCGCCGGCACCGCGGTTGTTTCGTCGGTGCAGGCCTCCGAATCCATCAAGACCCTGTCCACCGTGCAGGTCCGCCCGGCCGCCGACCAGCTGGTCCAGCAGGCCTGGGAACAGGCCAGCGGCATCCGCACCCTGGCCACCGTTGAAGTGCGCCCGAGCGCGGACCAGCTGAGCGAGCGCGACGGCTTCATCGCCGCCCCGGTCGCCGCCGCGCTGCCGATCACCACCCTGGCCTCGGTTGAAGTGCGCCCGAGCCTGGAGCAGCGTGTCGCCCTGGCTGCCGAGCAGGAAGCCCAGCGCTACGCCGCCACCCTGGCCGCCGCCGCCACCAGCGTCGCCAACCAGGTGATCGTCAACCTGCCGGCCCTGCAGGTGCGTCCGAGCGCCGCCCAGCTGCAGGCCTTCGCTGCCGAAACCGCCCAGGTCCTGCTGCGCCCGTAAGCGACGTCCGCCCTGCCCATCGCAGGGCGTGCGTCGTAAAGGCGGCGGCCGTCGCAGGTACACTGCGCCGATGAATGCCGCGCCCCAGTTCCACGTGATCCTGTTCCAACCGGAAATCCCGCCCAACACGGGCAATGTGATCCGGCTCTGCGCCAACACCGGCGCGCAGCTGCACCTGGTCGAGCCGCTTGGCTTCGCACTGGAAGACAAGCAGCTCAAGCGCGCCGGCCTGGACTACCACGAGTACTCGCGCCTGCAGGTGCATCCCGACCTGGACACTGCGCTGGCACGGATCGCACCGAAGCGGTTGTTCGCCCTGAGTACGCGTGCCAGCGTCCGCTATGACAGCGTGGCGTTCGAAGACGGTGATGCCTTCCTGTTCGGCCCGGAAAGTCGTGGCCTGCCGCAGGAGGTGCTCGATGCCCTGCCCGATGGTTGTCGCCTGCGCCTGCCGATGCGGCCGGACAACCGCAGCCTCAACCTGTCAAACACCGTTGCGGTGGTGATGTACGAAGCGTGGCGCCAGCACGGGTTTGCCGGCGGCCAGTAGATCCACGCCATGCGTGGATGATCGTCTGGTAGATGCCGACCTTGGTCGGCACCGGAGCGCCAACCAAGGTTGGCGACTACCGCCATCCTGCTAGATCCACGCCATGCGTGGAGGGCTTTCAGAACGCGTTGATGCCGGTCAGCTCGCGCCCGATCACCAGCTGATGCACGGTCTCGGTGCCTTCATAGGTGATCACCGATTCCAGGTTCAGCGCATGGCGGATCGCCACGTGCTCGGTGGTGATGCCGGCGCCACCCAGCAGATCGCGACACTCGCGGGCGATATCGATCGCCATGCGGCAGTTGTTCCACTTGGCCAGGCTGACCTGCTGCGGCTGCACCTGACCGGCTTCCTTCAAGCGGCCCAGCTGCAGAGCCAGCAGCTGCGCCATGGTGATGCGCCGGGCCATGTCGGCCAGCTTGATCTGCGCGCTCTGCGTGGCGGCCAGCGGACGACCGAACAGCACGCGCTCCTTGGCATAGCCCAGCGCTTCGTCCAGGCAGGCGATGGCCGAGCCGATCGGGCCCCAGCTGATGCCGAAACGCGCCTGGGTCAGGCAGCCCAGCGGCCCCTTCAGGCCCTTTACATTCGGCAGCCGGTGGCTGTCGGGCACGCGCACGTCGTCGAAGAACAGCGCGCCGGTCAGCGACGCACGCAGGCTCATCTTGTGCTTGATTTCCTGCGTGGTGAAGCCGGCCATGCCCTTTTCCAGCACGAAGCCCTGGATGCCGTCTTCGGTCTGCGCCCAGATGATGGCCAGGTCGGCCACCGGGCCGCTGGTGATCCACATCTTGCTGCCGCTGATGCGCCAGTCGCTGCCATCGCGCACCGCGCGGGTCTTCATGCTGGCCGGATCGGAACCGCCGTGCGCCTCGGTCAGGCCGAAGCAACCGATCAGTTCGCCGCGCGCCATCGCCGGCAGCCACTGCCGGCGTTGCTCTTCGCTGCCGTACGCATAGATCGGATACATGCACAGCGAGCTCTGCACCGACACGAAGCTGCGCAGGCCCGAATCACCGCGCTCCAGCTCCTGGCAGATCAGGCCGTAACTGACTGCGCCCAGGTCACCGCCGCCGTACTCGGCCGGCAGGGTGGCGCCGAGCAGGCCAAGCGAGGCGATCTCCGGCACCAGTTCCGACGGGAAGCGCGCCTGGTCGAAGGCATCGCCGATGATCGGCAGCACGCGCTCGTTGGTGAAGCGGGCCACGCTTTCCTGGACTGCGCGCTCTTCCTCGCTGAGCAGGGAACGGACATCGAACAGGTCGTACGGATCCAAAGCCATGGCACTCACACGCAGACGGGACCTGGCCATTGTCGGTCATCCGGGTGGGTTTGGTGTGCCGGTAGAGACCGACCTCGGTCGGCGCTGGCGTTTCCGCGGACGCCAACCCAGGTGGGCGGCTACCGACGCTGCGTACGCTGCACTGCAGCAATCGCGGTGTGAACATCGGCGATCTAGCTCGATCACGCGCAGCCCGGTACCCTGACAACATTCAAACAACCGTTTCGCCCGTGGCTGCACGCGCGATTCCCAGGCAACCGCCGGTGGCCCCGATGCCGGCACTACCCACGAGTCATGCAATCGATGAGTGCTGAAGCCAACGCCCTGCCCCCGCGTGAAGTCATGGAATTCGACGTGGTCATCGTCGGTGCCGGCCCGGCCGGCCTGGCCACCGCGATCCGTCTGCGCCAACGCGCGATCGAAGCCGGTCGCGAACTGTCGGTCTGTGTGCTGGAGAAGGGCTCCGAGCCCGGTGCGCACGTGCTGTCCGGCGCAGTGATGGACCCGCGCGCGCTGACCGAACTGTTCCCGGACTGGGCCGAGCGCGGCGCACCGCTGAAGCAGAAGGTCACCCGCGACGAGTTCCTGTTCCTCAGCGAGACCGGCGCGCGCACCACCCCGCACGCGCTGTTGCCCGAGTGCTTCCACAACGAAGGCAACTACATCATCAGCCTGGGCGAGGTCACCCGCTGGCTGGCGCAGCAGGCCGAAGCGCTGGAAGTGGCGATCTTCCCCGGCTTTGCCGCCGCCGAAGTGCTGTACGGCGACGACGGCGCGGTGATCGGCGTGGCCACCGGCGACATGGGCATCGAAAAGGACGGCAGCATCGGCCCGGCCTTCGAACGCGGCATGGCGCTGCAGGCAAAGTACACGATCTTCGCCGAAGGCGCGCGCGGCCATCTGGGCCGCCAGCTGATCAGCCGCTTCAAGCTGGACGAAGGCAAGGATCCGCAGGCCTACGGCATCGGCATCAAGGAGTTGTGGCAGATCGACCCGGCCAAGCATGAGCCGGGCCTGGTGGTGCACGCCGCCGGCTGGCCGCTGGACACCGATACCTACGGCGGTGCGTTCCTGTACCACGCCGACGGCGGCAAGGTCGCCATCGGCTACGTGGTCGGCCTGGACTACAAGAACCCGTGGCTGAGCCCGTTCGAAGAGTTCCAGCGCTTCAAGACCCATCCGTCGATCCGCAAGCACCTGGAAGGTGGCACCCGCATCGGCTACGGCGCGCGTGCAATCACCGCCGGCGGCCTGATGTCGCTGCCGAAGACCGTGTTCCCCGGCGGTGCACTGGTCGGCTGCGAGGCCGGCTACCTCAACGTCAGCCGCATCAAGGGCAGCCACGCGGCGATCAAGACCGGCATGCTGTGCGCCGATGCCGCCTTCGACGCGCTGGTGGCCGATCGCCAGCACGACGAGCTCAGCGCCTACCCGGCCGCCTTTGAAAGCAGCTGGCTGCACGACGAACTGAAGCTGTCGAAGAACTTCAAGCAGTGGTTCAAGAAGGGCCAGACCGTGGCCACGCTGATGACCGGCATCGAGCAGTGGCTGCTGCCGAAGCTGGGCGTGCGCAATCCGCCGTGGACCCTGCGCCACAGCATCCCGGACCATGCCTGCCTGGAGCCGGCATCCAAGCACGCGCGCATTGCCTATCCCAAGCCCGATGGCGTGCTGACCTTCGACCGCCTCAGCTCGGTGTTCCTCAGCAGCACCAACCACGACGAGAACCAGCCCAGCCACCTGACGCTGAAGGATGCGAGCATCCCGGTGAAGGTGAACCTGGCCGAGTACGCCGGCCCGGAAGCACGTTATTGCCCGGCGGGCGTGTACGAGTTCGTCGGCGACGGCAACGATGCGCGGCTGCAGATCAACGCGCAGAACTGCGTGCACTGCAAGACCTGCGACATCAAGGATCCGACCCAGAACATCGTCTGGGTGACCCCGCAGGGCGGCGGTGGACCGAACTACTCCGGCATGTGACCGGTGAGGGGGCTGCGACCGGCGGTCACAGCCCCACGTTGCGTGCGACCGGTATCCTGCCCGCCATGCGCGCCTTTCATCTGCTTCTTGTTGTTGCCACGACCCTGGCCTCCAGCGCGTGCCAGCGCCCACCGGCTGCGCCCAGCACGCCGGAACAGGCGCGCCAGCAGGCGATGCAGCAGGCGTTCGAACTGTGTGCCGGCTGCCACACCGTCAAGGCCGGCGGCATCCACCGCTACGGGCCCAACCTGCACGGAGTGCTCGGCCGTCGTGCAGGCAGCCTGCCCGATTACGGCTATTCCCCGGCCATGCGCCGCGCCGACATCGTATGGAGTGCGCAGACGCTGGACACCTTCCTGCAGTCGCCCACCCATCTGGTACCCGGCACCCGCATGTACAACGCGTTCCCCAGCGCGGAGCGTCGCGCGCTGGTGATCGCCTACCTGCAGGAACACGCAGCTCAGTGAGCCAGGCGCTGCAGCTGCTGCTGCAGATGCGCCACGAACTGCCCGGCCTCGGCGATCGCCGCTGCGATCTCTTCCTCGCCTGCAGCCTGCAACCGTTCCACCAGCGCGTTGGCGCGATCGGCCAGGCCGCGTGCACCCACCGCCCCCAGCGCACCGGCCTGCCGATGCAGGTGCAGCGCGGCCGTCACCCGGTCGCCTTCGTGCAGCGCGCGCTGCAGGACCGCGATGTCCTCGTCACTGGCCTTCAGCAGGCTGTCGCGCAGTTGCCGGGCGATCTCGCGTGAACCAAAGCGCCGCTGCAGGGTCGCCAGGTTGGGGAGTCCCTCATCGCCATCGGGTTCATCGTCGCTGTCCACGGCGGCCTGCTCATCCTCCGCACCGTCGGCGCGCGGAAGCCAGCGCAGCAGCGCCTGTCGCAGCGTCGCCAACGACAACGGCTTGGCCAGCATGTCATCCATGCCGGCTTCGCGGCAGCGGCGCGCGTCGTCGTCGAGCACGCTGGCGGTCAGCGCCAGCACCGGCATCCGCGGCTGGCCGTTACGCCCCTCGCGCTCGCGCAGCAGGCGGGTGAAACCGAATCCATCCAGCACCGGCATGCGGCAATCGGTGATGACCAGATCGAAGGATTCCTCCGCCAGCCGGTCCAGTGCCTGCTGCCCGTCATCGACCAGCACATGCGGCACGCCCAGCTGCTGCAGGCGCCAGGCCATCATGGCCTGGTTGGTGGGATGGTCTTCAATGACCATCACCCGCGCCTGGCGCAGATCAGGGGGCAGCAGCGCGCTCTGCTGATGCTCGGCCTGCAGCGCCATCACATCCTCGCTGCGCGCCTCCACCAGCGACAGTAGTACTTCAACCCGCGTCCCTTCGCCCAGCGTGCTTTCCAGCTTCAGTTCGCCGTCCATCTTCTGCACCAGGCGCCGGCAGATGCTCAGGCCCAGCCCGGTGCCCCCGTGGTCGCGCTGGATGTACGCGCCGGCCTGGGTGAAGGGTTCGAACAGGGTCGGCAACTGCTCCGGCGCAATGCCGATGCCGGTATCGGTGACGCTCAGGCGCAGCGGCTGGCTGCCATCCTCCGCAGTGGGGCCCAGCACCTCCAGCTGCAGCCGCACCGTGCCCTTCACAGTGAACTTGATGGCATTGCTGAGCAGGTTGAACACGATCTGCCGAAAACGCACGCCATCCACTTCATGCGCCTGCGCCAGCTGTTCGTCGATGTGCAGCTGCAGGTCCAGGCCGCGCGCCGTGGCCTGCGGCAGCAACAATCGATGGACCCCCTCCAGCAGTGGCCGCACCGGTAGCGGTACCGGCTCCAGGCGCAGTGCGCCCGCTTCCATCCGCGAATAGTCGAGGATGTCGTCCAGGATCTGCCGCAGCATCTGCGCGGAGTCTTCGATCACGCCGAGGATGCGTTGCTGTTCGGCGTCCAGCGGCGAATGCGCCAGCACTTCCAGCATGCCCAGCACACCGCTCATCGGCGTGCGGATTTCATGGCTCATGGTGGCCAGGAAGCGCGACTTCGCTGCCGCTGCCTGTTCGGCTTCGACCATCGCCGCGGCAAGTGCGTCGGCCTGCGCGCGCGCCTGGCTCACGTCCACCCAGTAACCGCTCCAAGTCACCGCGCCCGCTTCGGTGGAATACGGGTGCGCCTGGCTGCGCACCCAGCAGGGTGCGCTTCCTTCACGATGGACCTGGAACTCGAAGGAAAGCGGTGCGAAATTGCGCGCCGCCAGTTCCATCGCGCGCAACACCTTTTCGCGGTCATCGGCATTGATGCATGCCAGCAGCGCCTGCCCATCCGTCTCCGCCTGCTGGCGGCTGATGCCGAACATCGACTGCACATCGCCGGCGATGAAGGGGAAGCTCAAGGTGCCGTCCGCTTCGCGGCGGGCCTGGTAGACGATGGCAGGCAGGTTGTCGGTCACCTCGGCCAAGCGCTGCTCCAGCTCGCGGCGGCCGGCCACCTCGCGGCGCAACCGCCAGTGGCCCAGCCCGTGCACCGCCACTGCAGTGGCCAGCACCAGCAGCAGCGGAAGGCCCCAGCGCAGGAGGGTGCGCCAGTCCACCCCATCGCGGTATTCCACCGACAGCCAATCGCCACGCAGGGCCTCGCGCTGGCGTGGCCCCATCTGCAGCAGCAGGCGGTCGAAGGTGGTGGCCAACGCCGCATGACGACGTTCCACCGCCAGCACCAGCTGGTCGTTGAACCCGGCGGGCGCGGCCAGTTGCAGGCGCCCCGGGAAGCGGTTGCGCAGCAGTTGGTCGACCAGCGCCAGGTTGCCCACGTAGGCATCGGCCTCCCCATCAGCAAGACGTTGCAGGGCCTGCTCGGCGCTGCGCGCAGCGACGATCTTCACCGACGGCGCCTGCTGCTGCACGTAGCCACGGACGCGCTCCGGATCGGACAGCAGCACGCGTTTGCCGTCCAGGTCCGACAAGCCCAGCATCGACGGACTGTCGGTGCGGGTGACGATCACATTGGGCACGGTGATGAAGGGCTGGCTGAACACCCATTCCGGGCCCAGATAGCGCGAATCGGCAGGAATGCCGATCACCGCCTGCAGTTCCCCGCGACGCGCCTTCTCGCGCACCTCGTACCAGTCATGGCTGTTTTCAACCTGCAGGTTGGCGCCGGCCTGCAGCAGGCGCTGCAGGTACTCATTGGTCAGGCCACTGGGCTTGCCATGCCTGTCGGCGAACGACAGCGGTGCGGCATTGGGCGCAAAACCAATCTTCAACGGCTGCTGCAGCACGCGTTTTTCGGCCTGGCTCAACGCCAGCTGCGCCGATGCCGACCATTGCGGAGGCGGCAGCCAGCGCTGCGCGAGGGCGTCGCGCTGGGCCTCGCTGATGGCGGCGAGCGCCAGATCCAGTGCTTCGGACAACGGCTGCTTGCTGTTGGGCACACCGAAATGCAACTGCTCCGGGGGCAGATCGCTGGGCCGCAGCAACGCCACACCCTTCAATCCGGTGGCGGCGATCAGTTCGGTTGCCACGTAGGCATTGCCGATGAAAATGTCGGCTTTGTCGTCTCTGACCATATTCAAGGCGGTCAGCGTGTTGTCTGCGACAAGTTGGCGTGCCCGTGGGAACCGTGCACGCACCTGCGGTCCGGTCATGAAGTCCTGCTCGACCACGACGCGCAGCCCATCCAGATCGGGTGCCTCCGAGGCACGCAGGTCCTGGGGCCGCCCAACCATGGCCAGCGGTGCTTCGGCATAGGCGGCGGTGTAGACCATGCAACGGGTACGCTCGGCACTGAGCGCGATGTTCATCACCACGTCGATCTCGCCGCGGCATGCCGCATCCAGCACCGAAGGCCAGTCCGGATAGCGGCGCGTCTCCACCTTCAGGCCAAGCTGACGGGTCGAAAGCGTCAGGTAGTCGGGGCCGAGCCCCACCTGCTTGCCGTCCTGGATCGACTCAAAAGGAGGCCAGCCACTGTCATACTGTCCAACAACGACAACAGGATGTGCGGCCAGGTATTCGCGCTGCAGGGGGCTGAGCGGCAACGGCCCCGGTACGGACGCGGACTGGGCCAGCGCCGGCAGAGCCAGCAGGGTCGTCAACAGGATCAGTCCACGAGCCGCCCAGCTGCACATCTGCAACGATCTCCTGGAAGTCCTGCCAGGGACCGCGACGGTCGCGGTCCGGCGTGCCGGTGGCCATACTAGAGCATGACCTTGCGCATCATCATCGCAGACGATCACCCCGTGGTCCGCATCGGTACCCGCGCCGTCATCGAGTCCAGCGGCGTTGGCAAAGTCGTTGGCGAGGCCGACAACGCCCAGGCGCTGATGACGCTGCTGACCACCCAGGCCTGCGATCTGCTGGTTACCGACTATTCGATGCCCGGCAGCCCCCAGGCCGATGGCTTCGCCATGATCGGCATGATCCGCCGCCGCCATCCCGACCTGCCGGTGCTCATGCTCAGCGTCTCCAACAACCTGGCGATCCTGCGCATGGTGCTCGACAGCGGCGTGCTCGGCCTGGTCGACAGGAGTTCGTCGATGGATGAACTGCCGCAGGCGATCCAGGCGGTCTACCGCGGCCAGTCCTACATCAGCCGCAGCCTGCGCGAGCGGGTGGAGGAAGCCGGCAGCTGGCGCATGCGCGAGGGCGACGGCAAGCCGTTGTCGCCGCGCGAAGTGGAGGTGCTGCGCCTGCTCGGTACCGGCATGACGGTGAAGGAAATCTCGCTGCAGCTGCACAAGAGCGTCAGCACCATCAGCCGCCAGAAGGGTGATGCCATGCTCAAGCTGGGGCTGAAGGGCGATGCGGAACTGTTCGACTACCTGCGCGACGGCAGGATCTGAGACACCGTTCACAGCTCTCTGGGGGAGGCTCCCCCTGCCCCCCTGTGATCGCCGTCGCATCTGTGCCATCATCCGCCCCGATGGGTTTTCCTATGCGAGGTCGAAGGAATCGACCGGCTCATCACGACGTTCCCCCTCATCGAGGGCGGGGCGTGTTCTGCGTTGGCCTTCCTGCCCGACGCCCGCAAACCATGGAGAGGTGCATGAAAATCCTTCCGCAATCCCGCTTGGCCCGTGTCCGCCCACGCCTGTGTGCGACGTTCGCTGGCCTGCTCGTTGCGTTGCTTGCCAGCGCCTGCACCCCCTCGACTTCGACCGCGTCACCACAGGGCGCCACCGCGCCACGACAGGATGTTGCCCCGATGCAGAGCTCCGCCACACCCGCCACCACGGCCACCGCCACGCCCCCCGATGCCGGCAGCGTGCTGTATTTCATCTACGACGTGGACGGCGATGGTGCCGTTTCGTACGAAGTAGCCAATGGCAGTGTCGCCACCTTCTGGTTCGGCCATGCCTTCGAAGTGGCCGGCACCCGCTATTACACCGGCTTTGCCTGGAACACACCACAGAAGTACGGCAAGCCGGGCGAAGACGATGTCGGTCCGGACAGCCAGGTCACGCTGACCGAGGCCACCTTCACCCTGACCGGCGACAAGCCGGACCGGCCGTGGGTGTTCAAGGGTGCCGAGCCGTGGATCGGCACCGTCGGCGCCAACGGCACCGCGCCGGACATCGACAGCAAGCGCAAGCCGCTGGAGTACCGCACCCCGGCCGGCAAGCTGGTGCTGGCGGTGCCGACCAGCACCTTCGCCACCGGTACCAGCATCGAAAGCTACACCGTGCTGGTGTTCAACCCGGACTATGAGAAATCCGAAGAAGGCCAGGTCTGGGCCAGCCTGGGCACGGTGATCACCGGCGAAGACAATTCGGCCGCCTGCGACGACGGCCAGGTGATGCCGTGCGTCAGCAACCGGGGCGTTCTGGCCTTCAACGCCGTCGCCGGCAGCGACCTGCCCAGCATCAGTGTCACCGCCACCGGCACCACCATTTCCGGCCCGGGCCAGACCCGTGCCTTGGGTGCGGCCGATGCACGCCAGTACCACTACGACGCCGCCCGCAAGGCCTACGTCGAAAAGTAAGACGCACCACCCCGCAGCACCTGTTGACCGACATGTTGAAGACTCACGGATGAGTCCGGTTGGCGTATCGCGGCAAAGGCCGCACCATCAACCCCAGAGGAAGTGTCATGGCACAACGTGACTACAGCAGAAAGGAAGTTCTCGACATCATCGAGCAGGTTGCACAGCGCAAGGGCATCGCCAGCGAAGACTTCCTGCGCTTTGCCCACATCGAGACCGGTGGCCGCTTCAACGAACGCGCGCACAACGACAAGACCGATGCCAAGGGCCTCTTCCAGTTCCTGCCGTCGTCGGCCAAGCAGTACGGCCTGAGCGGCCACGAGTACGACCCGACCCGCAACACCGAAGCGGCAGCGGAGATGTTCAAGCGCAACCTGGTGGACATGGAAAAGCGCCATGACCGCACCGGCCACCCGTACCTGTCCGGTGATGACAAGCCGAGCGGCCTGGACCTGTATCTGGCACACCAGCAGGGTGCGGCCGGCTACGGTTCGATCCAGACCGCAATCGCCACCGGCACGTTCGGCCTGGTGCGCGACGGCCACGGCGATCCGATCGACATGCGCCCGCGCATCATGGGCCAGATCGGCGGTGACGTGGAAGCGCTGACCGGGCATACGCGCGCCGAGATGCGCACGATGAATGATCGTGACCTGGCCAGCACCTTCGCCCAGTACTACGACCGCAAGTACGACGCGATCAGCATCCCGGAAAAGAACATCGCGCCGATCACCGAGGCCCAGGCACGTCCGGCACCGGTGCAGGCCGCACCGACGCAGACCGTGACCCCGGCCGCGCAGGCCGCTGTTGCCGCCGGTGCCGCGACCATCGCCGCCACGGCTGCCGCAGCCAAGCCGGATGCACCCGGCATTTCGCTGGATGCGGCCTACAACGCCGGCGTGAAGTACGACAACGTCAAGTACGCGATCAACATCGAATCCAGCCAGTACTACCGTGGCAAGGGCGTCACCGGCAAGAACGTCGAGCAGGGCTACATCGACTGCTCCGGCTGGGTCGGCACGATGCTCAACAAGACCCAGGACGAGATCAACCAGAAGGCCGGCCACGCGGTGTTCGCCGACGCCGACAAGATCAAGCTGGGCTTCGCCGGCTCCGGCGGGATCGTGCACGAGGCCTACAAGGACTCGGGCGTGCTGCTCAAGCGCGACGACATCCTCAAGCCGGGTGCGCTGAAGGAAGGCATGGTGATCGGCCTGGATACGGCCAAGACCAAGCACGAGCACTGGAATGGCATCGACCACATCGTGATGGTGGTGCGTGACCCGAACACCGACAAGCTGCTGATCAGCCAGTCCACCGGCAAGCTGGGCGTGCACACGATGCCGGTGGAGGATTACCTCAAGCAGGTGAAGGACCACCCGAACTGGAAGCTGTTCGCCTCCGATCCGCTGCACCAGGCACGCGACCTGCTGGAAAACCGCAGCCAGACGCATGAGCAGGCGCAGGCCAAGGGCGCGGCCGAGCCGAAGCCGGCGGCGCAGGAAAAGCCGCAGGCCGGCAACGAAGTGCATAAGCAGGGTGCGCACGGCGAAGGTGTGCGCAGGGCACAGGAACAGCTGGGCCACCTGGGGTATGTGGGTGCCGACGGCAAGCCGCTGGTCGAGGACGGAAAGTTCGGTCGCAACACCGAGGCTGCCGTGCGCCAGCTGCAGAAGGACAACGGCCTGGCGGTGGACGGCATCATCGGCCCGAAGACGCTGGATGCGATCAAGGACGCGCGCGAGCGCCCGCTGCTCAATGACGAGCGCCATCCGCAGAACCCTATGTACAACCAGGCCGTGAAGGGCATGGAAGGCCTGCCGGCAGGCACCTTCAAGGACCGCCATGCACTGGAGGCCGCTGCCGCCGCACTGACCAAGGAAGCGCAGGCCAGCGGCATGCAGCGCATCGACTCGGTGGTGCCCAGCACCAATGGTGAGCGCATGTTTGCCGTACAGGGTACCGCCGGCGACCCGGCCGCCTGCCGCGCGGCGGTGGACACCCGCGCTGCCAGCGAGCAGAGCATGGCGCTCAGCAGTGGTGCGGTGCACGGTGCACCGAATGTCCTGCAGCAGCAGGACGCCCAGCAGGAGCAGGTGAAGCAGGCCCAGCGCGCCATGGGCCACTGAGCCAGGCAGGGGCAGACCAGGGGAAGGGCCGCGTACTGCGGCCCTTTTCCTTTCTGGCAGCTGAGCGGCCGCGGCGCTTTCAGCCTCGCTTCATGCCGCCTGACGCTAGATGAATGCGCAAGCCGCACGGGGATCGCGCGCAATGTTCCGGCAATGTCCGGGCACCAGCGTGGTCCCTACGGCAGCCGGGGCGCCCAGCGCCCTCCCTGCCCACCGTGGCATGCACCTCACAGGAGAACCCAACATGCTCAGCACTTCCGCACTCAGCTTCCGTGGTCTGGCGATGGCCCTGGCGCTGCTTGCCGGCGTGGCCGTGGTCAGTGATGCCAGCGCGATGTCGAGGAAGGACAAGCGCACCGTGGTCGGTGCCGTGGTCGGCGGCGTGGCGGGTCACCTGCTCTCCAACGGCGACCCGGCCGCCACCGTCGGCGGCGCGGTTGCCGGCGGGGCCATCGGCAACCTGACCACCTCCGACCGCCATGATCGCCGTTACGACGGGCGCTATGACCGCCGTTACGACCGTGGCTACGACCGCCGTTATGACCGGGGCTACAACCGCGGTTATGGCTACGACCGCCGCGATGACCGTCGCTGGCAGCGCGAGCGCCATGACAACCGTTACTACCACGACCGCGGCCGCCATCGCGGCTGGTAAGCGTGCCGGCCGCAGGCCGCACATGATGTCCCTGACGGGCGGGTCGATGACCCGCCCGTTTGCGTCTGTGGCGTCCATGGCGTTGAATGCGCAGCCTTGGATGTTCCTTTACTCAGCAGCGGCCGTGGCATGACTTCTTCCCCCCATCGCGTGCAGGGCCTCAACAACGACGAGGTCGCCGCCGACTGGCCGGCGATCGACGCGCAGGAGATCACCTGGCTGCGTGGCCACTTTCCGCAGCTGGGCGCGGACAGCACGCTGCGCTGGCACAGCCCGCGTCCGTTGTCGGCCGCGGCCATCGTCGACGGCACGCGCGGCCCGGTCTTCATCAAGCGCCACCACCACAGCGTGCGCAGCGCGCGAAGCCTGCAAGAAGAGCACCGTTTCATCGCGCATCTTGCAACTGCCGGCATGCCGGTGGTGCAGGTGCTGGCCAGCAACGACGGCCGCACCGCACTCGAACACGGCCAGTGGACCTACGAACTGCATGCGGTGGGCGTCGGCAAGGACCTGTATCGCGAGCTGCCGTCATGGTCGCCGCTGACCGACGTCGCCCAGGCCCACGAGTCAGGGCGCATGCTGGCCACGCTGCACCGCGCGGCAGCCAGCTACCAGGCCCCGCAACGCAGCACCCACCTGCTGGTGGCACGCGACGACCTGATCCGCGCCGATGACCCGATCACCGCGCTGAAGGCCGACCTCGGCAACCGCCCCGGGTTGGCCCGCTACCTGGCGCGCATTCCCTGGGAAGAACAGCTGCGCCGCGACGTGCTGCGCTGGCACCATGGCCTGACCGCGCGCCTGCAGGACGAACCACGGCTGTGGGCGCACAACGACTGGCACGTCTCCAACCTGCTGTGGAACGACGACGGCACGATTGCCACGGTGCTCGATTTCGGCCTGGCCTCGCCGACCAGCGCGCTGTTCGACCTGGCCACCGCCATCGAACGCAACGCGGTGGCCTGGCTGCAGCTGGAGCGCGGCACCGACGCGGTACGCATCGATATCGCCCTGGCCCTGCTGGACGGCTACCGGCAGGAACTGCCGCTGTCGCCCACGCGCGTGCACCTGCTGGCCGACCTGCTGCCGATGGTGCATTTCGACTTCGCTCTGTCCGAAGTGGAGTACTTCGAGGGCGTCACCGGCTCCACCGCGAATGCCGACGTCGCCTGGCAGCCGTTCATGCTCGGGCATCCGGCCTGGTTCGCCACGCCCCCTGGCCAGGCCCTGCTGGCGGCCCTGCACGCCGCCGCGTAAGCCGCGAGCCACCCAACACGCTGGGTACCCAGTAGATCGACGCCATGCGTCGATGATGCGCTCGGCCGGGATCAGATCCCGTTCCGCTGGAAAGGGATCTGACCCCGGCTGAAGAGCGGTAGCTCGCAAATCCGTACCATTTGTAGTGAAATGGTCACCTGAAGCGGGGGTGCCTGGATCTGCCAGGCTGAGAGAGTCCCTTGGAACCTGATCCGGTTTGCACCGGCGTAGGGAGCTTTGAGCCGCAGCCACACCCCCGTCATGGGTCGGTGCACCTGCGCGCCGTCGCTTCGTCTCCCTTGTTGTCTGAAGACGAATCGAATGAACCGCTGCCTGCGCCCCACCCTGCTCGCCCTTGCCCTCTGCGCCGCCCTGCCGCTGTACGCCAGCGAGGCAGGCACCGACGCCGTTGATGCTCCGCCGTCCTCGCCCACCGAGCTGGCGGCAGTGCGCGTGCAGGCCGGCAAGCCGGCCACCGACACCTCGCGCGTCAACGCCTTCGGCGGCGGCTCCTGGAAGGACACCCCCGCCTCGGTGAATGTGCTGGAGCGCGACTACCTCGACCGTCGCCAGGTGCGTTCGCTGTCCGAGCTGGCCAGCAATGACGCCTCGCTGGGCGATGCCTATGCGCCGGTGGGTTACTACCAGAACATCGCCATCCGCGGCTTCGCGCTGGATGCGGCCACCGGCTACCGCTTCAACGGCATGTCCATCGCCGGCGAACAGCGGTTGGCGCTGGAGAACATCCAGGAAGTGCAGATCCTGAAGGGCGAAGCCGGCCTGGCGGCTGGCGTGATGGCGCCCGGCGGCATCATCAACTACGTGGGCAAGCGCCCGGCGGAAGTGCGCACGGTCACTCTGGGCACGGATTCGGAAGGCTCGCGCTATGCCGCCGTGGATGTCGGTCATTGGCTGACCCCGCGCTTCGGCGTCCGCTTCAATGCCGCCTGGGATGCCAGTGATTCCTACGTCGAGCATGCCGACGGTCGCCGCAACTTCTATTCGCTGGCCACCGACTGGCTGATCGGCGAACACGGCAAGCTGGAAGTGGATGCCAACTACCAGACCAGCGCGCAGCGCTCGGTGTCCGGCTTCCAGCTGCTGGGCGCGCGCCAGCTGCCGCGCGGCGTCGATCGCGAGCGCCTGCTCGGCTACCAGCCGTGGCAGCGGCCGGTGGACATCGCCAGCACCAACATCACCGCCCTGCACACCTACGACTTCAACGACGCGTGGCAGTCGCGGCTGTCGATCGGTCACAGCCGCTCGGTGATCGATGACAACGTCGCCTTCGCCTATGGCTGCTACTACACCGCTGGGTGCGCAGACGGCAGTGTGCCGGGCAACTATTTCGCCCCCAACGGCGACTACGACATCTACGACTACCGCAGCCCGGATGACACCCGCCGCAACCAGCAGGCGCGTGCCGAACTGCGCGGCAGCTTCGACACCGGCAGCGTCGGCCACCAGCTGAGCATCGGCGCGGACTACTTCCGCCGCACCGTCGACAAGCGCCCGAGCGTCAACGAGTACGTCGGCACCAGCAACATCCACGATGCGCAGGTGCCGGTGTTCGAGCCCTCGCCGAAGATGCCGGGTGCATCGGCACGGCGCCTGGACAGCCGCCAGACCGCGTTCTTCGCACTGGACCGGATGAGCTTCGGCGATGACTGGCAGTGGCTGGCCGGTGGCCGCTTCGTGCGCCTGGACGAGCGCGCCTACGACAAGCGCGGCATGCCGCAGCGCCACAGCCGCCTGTCGCGCTTCCTGCCGCAGACCGCGCTGGTGTGGAAGGCTACTGACCAGCTCAACGCCTACGCCAGCTACGTGCGTGGCATTTCGCTGGGCCAGGAAGCACCGTTCTGGACGTCCAACGCCGATACCTTCCTGCCGTCGATGCAGTCACGGCAGCTGGAAGTGGGTGTGAAGTACGTGCCGGTGGACGCCCTCACCCTGGGTGCCGCGGTGTTCCGCACCACCCAGCCCTACCAGTACGCAAAGCCCGACGGCAGTGATGCCGGCTACACCTTCGTCGAAGAAGGCCAGCAGACCCATACCGGGCTGGAACTGACCGCCAACGGCCAGCTGACCGACGCGCTGCAGATCGTCGCCAGCGCCAGCGTGCTGCAGGCGCGCGCCCGCGACACCGGCACCCCGGCCTATGAAGGCCATCAGCTGGTGAACGTGCCGAAGGTGCGCGCCAGCGTGCACCTGGCCTACGCGCTGCCGTTCGTTGAAGGCCTGGATGTGACCGGTGGCTGGCGCTATGCCGCCGCCAACGTCGCCCGCGCCGACGGCGGTGTGCGCGCACCGGACTACTCGGTGTTCGACGCTGGCCTGCGCTTCCAGCACCGCCTGCACGAGCGTGCCGTGACCTGGAACCTGTCGGTGGACAACCTGTTCAACCGCTTCTACTGGCGCGACACCGGCAGCAGCGGCGGTGACTACTACCTGTTCCCGGGTGCGCCGCGACAGGCTCGCCTGTCGGTGACGTTCGCACTGTGAGCGGCGTCGCGCTCGAGTGGACTGCGGCCCTCTTCAGCATCCTCGGGGTGTGGCTGATGGCGAAGCGGCGGCTGGCCGCGTGGCCGGTCGGCCTGCTGTCGGTCGCGCTGTATGGCGCAGTGTTCGCCGAGGCCAAGCTGTACTCGGACACACTGCTGCAGGTCGCCTTCGGTGGTTTCCTGGTCTACGGCTGGATCAACTGGCGCCAGCACGCGGCCGATGAAGGCAGCATCCGCATCGTGCCGCTGGCGCGCGGCACGATGCTGCGCGACCTCGCCATCGGCCTGTGTGGCGGCGTCGCGCTTGGCGCCGGCATGCACACCTTCACCGACGCGGCGCTGCCGTGGCTGGACGCGATGCTGACCGCGCTGAGCCTGGTCGGGCAATGGTGGCAGGCACGCCGACACGCCGCCTGCTGGTGGGTGTGGATCGTGGTGGACGTGGTCTACGTGGGCGCGTACCTGTTCAAGTCGCTGCACGTGACTGCTGCGTTGTACGTGTTCTTCCTGGGCCTGGCGCTGTTCGGGCTGCGGGCGTGGCGTGCCGCCGCACGGGAACCGCAGTTGGCAACGCGGTAGCGCCACGCCATGCGTGGCTGGCGGGCCCGGTAGACGCCAACCTTGGTTGGCGCGCTGCCGCCGACCCAGGTCGGCATCCATCAGGCTCATCCACGCATGGCGTGGATCTACCGGGGTTGCAGTACCAGCCCCAAGCGCAGCGGTTGGCGCATGTCCTTCGGCGGCGCCGCCGGCAACGCCGTGGCCTGCAGCGTCGCGCGCAGATCGGCATCCACCTGGACATCACCCAGGCTGTCGAATTCCAGTTTGGAGATCGCGCCATCGTGGGTGATCCACACGCTCACCACCAACGGCGCCGGCGTATCGGGATGCTCCTGCAGCCAGGCCAGCAGGCGCTGGGCGCGTGGATCCTGTTCCTGCTGCAGGCGCTGCTGCAGTTCGCCGCTGACGGAGGCGGCATAGGCCATCCAATGCGCAGGCGCGTCCTGTGCGGACACGCTGGCGCTGCCCAGCGCCAGCAGGCCCAGCAACCATGCCAACGGGCGCCAGCCACGGCGCGTGCTGCGCCTGTTGCCTGCAGAAACCATCACCCACGCCTCCACTGCCGTCCAACGCATCATGGTCGGCGCTGTAGATGACAGGCAGATGGCGGAGGCGGCAGTAGAGCCACGCCATGCGTGGCTGTTCTGGGCAACCGGTTGATCCATCCACGCATGGCGTGGATCTACCTGGCTGCCCCACCCGGCGTGATCAGTCGCCCAGGTCGGCCAGCACCTTGCGCGAGGGGGCGAAGAAGGTGACGCCGGTGGTCGCGGTGGAGAAATCGAGGATGCGGTCGTGCAACGGCGCGGGATTGCCGATGAACATCCGCTCCAGCATCTGCTCGATCACCCACAGCCGACGCGTGTAGCCGATGAAGTAGGTGCCGTACTCGCCGCGCCCCGGATTGGCGAAGGGCATGTTGTCGCGCAGGATCTCGTGCTCGCCGTCGGCATCCTCGATGGTGCACAGCGTCTTGTGCGACTTCTGCGCGTCGGCCGGCGCGTCGTCCAGTTCGATGTTGTCGTGCTTGGTGCGGCCGATGATCGCTTCCTGCGCTTCGGTCTTCTGCGCACGCCAGGCATCGAGGTTGTGCAGGTACTTCTGCACCACCACGTAGCTGCCGCCGGCATGGTCGGGATCCTCGTCGCCGACGATGGTCGCCGCCGGCAGCGACAGTCCCTCCGGGTTGGCGGTGCCGTCGACGAAATCGAGCAGGTCGCGGCCGTCGAAGTAACGGAAACCGGCCACGTCATCCACCGCTTCCACGGCATCACCAAAGGCCAGCAGCAGATTCTTCTCGAACGCCACGATCAGGTCCATCGTGCGTGCACGGATGTGGTACAGCAGGTCGCCCGGCGTGGAGACTGCCGTGTGGGTCGCCCCCTTCACTTCCTGGAACGGCTTCAACTCGCGCGGCGGCGTGCTGCCCACCAGCGGCGCCCACACGCGGTGGCCAATGGCCACGTTGCAGGTGAAGGTGCGCTCGATCTCGCGGATGGCGGTGTTCTTGATCAGGTCATCGGTGCTGGCCAGCACCTCGCGCACTTTCGCCCGCGACGCTTCATCGTCCTTCACCGTCAGCACCAGGAACGCGGCCGAATGGGTCAGCGGCGCGGTGATCTGCTGCGGCTCGTTATCGAGCGTGTGGTTGAGGGCGGTGATGAGGGCGGGCTGGGCGTTCACGGCAGTTCCTGCTGGCTTGAGGCGGACACATCGCATGCGGCGATGTGCGGGCGATCATAGCGGAACGGCCTGGCCGGCGACGGAGCGGTTCTCAGTTCGCGGCGAGCGTGAGCCATTCGTTGGCGAGCGCGCGTGCCCGCTGTTCGCTGTCGGTGATCGAATGCTCCGGCTGCTGCAGCCACCACTCTCCCTGCCATTGCGGCAGCATGTGTCCGCGCAGGAAACGCGCGACGCGGAAGCTCTGCCCGACAGCATGGATGCAGACCAGCCGGATGCCGTCCTGGGAGACAACAGCGTCCAGCAGCTGCCAGCCATCCGCCGCATCGCGCAGCAGATGCGCCCCGGCGATTTCGATCACGTCCATCCTGTGCGGCTACGCCGTGGTCACGGTGAACTGTTGCGGCGTGCACCACGCAACCCGGAGGTAGGCGCCCTGCAGCAAGCCGCCATCGCGAAAGTGTTCGAACACGTCGGCCGGGCACCACTCCCTGCCTGCCGAGAAGGCAACGCCGAGGTCACGCAGACGGATGAAGACGGTGGCCTTGGCTGCGTCGTCGGCGACCGGCAGGGTGAGGGTGTCTGCCTCGCCAGCGGTGAAGCCCAGCGCCTGCAGCGAGGTCCGCGGGCGGCCGTTCAACAACATCACCTTGATGCAGTTGCCGTCGGCCTGCCTCACGTAGGCGTCGATGTGCGTGTCCATTGGCGGATTGTAGAGGCAGCGCGCGCCCAGAGGCATCGCGCTGCTGACCGCACATCAGGTGGCATCGCTCCACACCGCCAGCACGTAACCGTCCAGATCGCGGAAGTGGAAGCGACGGCCACCGGGGAAAGCGAACACGTCCTGCACGATCTCACCGCCGGCGGCGAGGATGCGCTGCTGTGCATCGGCCAGATCCGAACAGTAGAGAATCACCAGCGCGCCTCCCGTGGCTGTCACCGCCTCGTCAGCAACAAAACCACCTTTGAGACGACCATCATCGAACTCGGTATAGGCCGGGCCGTAGTCGGTGAACGACCAACCGAACACCTGCCCATAGAACTGTTTGCTGCGGGCGATGTCGGCGACGTTGAATTCGATGTTGTCGATGCGGCGTTCGGCATCGGTGGTGTCTGCGTGGCTCATGGTGCGGCTCCGTGGTTGGAGCGCACAGCATCGGTCAGCGCTGGGCTGCGGTCTTGAACGAAACGGCCATCAACGCCCCCACTCCTGGCGCAGCGCACTGGCGGTCAGGCCGGACAGCTCGCGGGCCTCGCGGCTGAGATGCGCCTGATCGGCATAGCCTGCCTCTGCGGCCAGCATCGCCAGGCTGTGCGCGGGCTGCGCCTGGCTGCAGCGCAGGAACCGTTGCAGGCGCAGGATCCGCTCCAGTGACTTTGCACCGTAACCGAACTGCACCTGGCTGAAGCGACGCAGGGTCCGCGGGCTCATCGCCAGATGTGCGGCCAGTGCGTCGAGGCTGGCGTCGCCCCTGGCAGCGTGCGCGAACAGCGCATGCGCACGTTTCGTCTGTTCGTCCGCCACGGCCGCAGGCATGTTCTGTTGCAGGCTGTCGGCCAGGCGTTGCAGGCGCTGCTCAGGCGCGGCCTCACCAATCGAGGCCGCAACCTGCGTTGCCCATCGGGCATTGAATTCAATCAGCGGCACGGCTTGGCCGACGATGTCGGACAAGTCGATGCCAAGCGTGGCCGATGCCTGCCCGGGCCGGAAACGCGCGCCCAGCACCTGCGCACCGGGCGCCAGTTGCGGGTGTGCGGCGGTCCGGTCCGGCCCCACCACGAACAACGCGCCATCACGCCAGAGGATATCCACGCAGCCATCCGGCAGCACGGTGATGCTGCCACTGGCGTCGGCCGACAAGTGGCTCTGCCAGAGCTGGCCGAACTGGCCACGCAGCGGCATGGGCGCCAGGTGTTCCTGGTAGGCCGTGCCGGTGCCAGCGAGAGAGGAAGGTTCGCCCATGCCCCATTGTGGCAAAGCGAAACCGGAAAAAGAGAAGCCCGGCACGAGGCCGGGCTTCACTGGCGTATGGGAGAGAGGTCACACGCCAGTTACACGCACTAACGACAGGCGTTTGTTACCAGCTGAAGCGCGGGCCCACGAACCACTCGCGGTCGCCGGCCTTGGCCAGCTTCACTTCGCCACTCAGGCCCCAGTTCTGATTGAACTTGGCGGTGGCGCCGACGCGGCCGTAGAACTCGCCATCCGGGTTGATACCGTGCTTCTTGCTGTAATCCTCGTAACCGGCCAGCGCATAGCCTTCCAGGTACGGGTTGAACGCGGTGCGCACGCCCACTTCAGTGGAGTAGCCGTTGAAGTCCAGGCCATGCTTCATATCAAACTTCTGGTACGCAACACGAGCCACCAGGTCGGTGTTCGGTGCGATGCCGTAGTTGTAGCCAGCACCGATGCGCCACTGGGCGACATCGTTCTTGAAGGTGTCGGTTTCCTGCTTGCTGTAATCACCGAAGACATGGAAGTTCGGATGCACGGCAACCGAGCCCTTCACGCCCCAGCCATCAGCGTCGCCGCCCTTGGCATCGGTGTTCACATAGCCGCCTTCAACGTAGTTGTACGACAGACCATCGGCAGCCGATGCGGCGAACGGCAGCGCGGCCAACAGACCCAGGGCAAGCAGCGAATTCTTGATCATCGGGATACACCTTTAATTATTTTGGTTTCGTCGAACGCCCCTCGGGAGGGGAGGGATAAGGGGCGTTCGACAGGTGTGAATTATCCGTTTGTTGATGAAATCAGCCCTGAATATTGAACTGACCGGTACATGAATGAGCTTCCTGTTCAGGGAACTTGCTGATCCTCCATCAGCAAAGCGCTAGGTGGCTTGTCAAAAAATCCTTATATTCAAAAGGATTTTTCGTAATTTCTGTTTCTTTTCAAAGAAATCCTGACTTTGTTGAGGATTTTCCGGGAGTCGAGCATCTTTCTAAAGAAATCCTCGCGAAGGAAAGGATTTTAATGAAAGCGATGGGGTTCGAGGAAGAATCCTTCCGATCATCAGGATTCAAGGGTATAGACTGTCCGCTGGATACAGAAAGTCACACGCTCATGAGGATTTCCCCTTGAAGATCAGGTTGGAGAACGCTGAAGCACTGGGGCCACTGGTCAGGGCTGCGCGCAAGCACCAAGGCCTCCGCCAGGACGCAACTGCAGAGAGCATCGGTGTCAGCGAGAATTTCCTGGCCAAGATCGAGCGCGGCGGCACCACGGTGCAATGGGGCAAGCTGTTCACCGTGCTCCATGAGCTGGGACTGCATGTCGAAATCGACGTCCCGGAAGAGGCGATGGCCGCCCCGGCCAAGCGTCACAAGAAGACATCCCGATGAGCGCCTCCCACATCGATCTCAAGGATGTAGTGAAGGTGACCACGCTGTCTGGGCTCCACTATCCGCGCCAATTGCAAGTCAGCATTGACGACACACCGGTAGGCGTCCTAGCCGAGGCCGCCAATCTCTGGCGCTTCACCTACTCATCCCAGTGGCTGACCAACGCGAGCGCCTTCTCGCTGGCGCCCGCGTTGCCGCTGCAGGACAACGCCATCATCGATGGCGGCAGCGAGCGCCCCGTGCAGTGGTACTTCGACAATCTTTTGCCAGAAGAGCAGCAGCGCATGCTGATGGCCACGGACGCCCACCTGGACAGTGCCGATGCCTTCGCACTGCTGAAGCACTACGGCGCAGAGTCTGCGGGCTCACTCACGCTGCTGCCACCAGGTCAGCCCCTCCCCCCAGGCAGCCTTGCGGACCTCCCCGATGCGGAGCTCTCACAACGCATCCAGGGGTTGCCACACACATCTCTGGCCGCAGGTGCCGCCAAGCGCATGTCGCTGGCCGGCGCCCAGCACAAGCTGGCAATCATCGAGCGCGCGGGACACATCTACCAACCGCTGGGCACCCAGCCCTCGACCCATATTCTCAAGCCAGACAGCACCAACGAGGGTTACCCGCACAGCGTGGCCAATGAATGGTTCGTGATGCGCCTTGCGCAGCGCATGGGCCTGCTGGTTCCGCACGTGGAACGGCGCTACGTGCCGGAGCCGGTCTTCATCATCGAGCGCTTTGATCGTGTCATCACGCCCAGCGCCATTCATCGCCGGCACGCGATCGATGCATGCCAGCTGCTGAACCTGGCCGGCAGCTTCAAGTACGCGCTTGGCAGCATCGAGACATTGGCCGCTATCGTCCAGCAGTGCAGAAGCAAGCTCAGAACACGCATGCGGCTGTTCGACTGGCTGGTCTTCAATGTACTCACCGGCAACAACGATGCCCACCTGAAGAACCTGAGCTTCTTGGTCGACAACGCGGGCATCGAGCTGGCGCCGCACTATGACCTGCTCTCCACCGCATGCTATGAGACCCGCGCATACGAGGGTGAGGGCGCCCGCTGGCCCGAGAGTTCGGCGTTGGCATGGCCCATTCTCGGCGTTAGGCATTTCCGCGACATGCGCTTCCAGCATCTGGTGGAAGCAGGTGAAGCGTTGGGCCTGACACGACAGGCAGCCACCAGGCAGTTGATGCGACAGCTTCAGCACATTGCCGGCGAAGCCCGGTCGTTGTATGAGCAAACACAGAGAGAGAACGAGCAATGGATGCACCGATTCGACATCGGTGCAACCGTGGAGGGCGAAGCGCGGTTCCTGCGTACGCTGACGCACGTGATCATCAACGAAATGGTCGGGCAGCTTGCACCGGCGTGAGGCGGAAATCAGGGCCGGATACCAGTACCGACAACGCTGGCCCCGCCTTCGTGTTGCGCGACGCTCATCTGCGCCCATTCATTAGGACAGCGTGAGTCCGCTTCATCCTGATGAATTGGCTGTATCGAAGCGGCGCAAGGGCATCGACCGATGCAGCACAGCGCGCGTATTCCCGCTTGTTAAGGTTGGCTGCTTGCCGCACCTTCACAGCCCATCCACGTCTTCCAACTGCAGCTGAAAGCACTTCGCAGCGGCGGGAACAAACGCCGCTATATTCCAGACTCCCCAGACGAAGGAGGGAGTGGAATGTTCCTGACCAAGCAGCACATCAACGCGGCACGTGCCGTCACCGTAGCCATCGTTGCTACCGTAAGCCTCGGTGCTTGCGCCACCTACAAAGACGAATTTGCAACGATCAACTCGCGTCTCGACCAGCTCGACGTGAAGGTGCAGGGCGCGGCGCAGAGCGCCGAATCCGCCAACCAGTCCGCACAGCAGGCCAACCAGCGTCTGGATCAGATTGAAGGCCGCGTCCAGCAGCTCGAAAGGGTCCCGGGCCGCAAGCCGCGCGGGTAACCGCTCTCCCACCCACTTTGATGAACGCTTGAACCAGACACCAGTGGCCTTCACCGGCCACTGGTGTCTTTCAGCCTCCCGGTCTTGATCCGAAGGAGCCGACCCATTCGTACGTACTCATTCCCTGCACGCCGGGCCGTGTCGGCCGCGCTGACCATCGCGCTGGCATTGGCAGGCACCAGCGTGGCCAGTGCCAAGAATGGCAAGGAAGCAAAAGAAGCACCTGCCGCAGAAGCGGCGAACGCCGCCGATGAACTTCCGCAGGGCCAGGAAGTATCCGAGACCGTGATTGCACTGGCCGGCTGGGTAGTCGCCAGCAAGGACAACCAGGGCTATCCGTTCGCGATCATGGACAAGGCCGCTGCACAGGTCCTGGTCTTCGGCGGTGACGGCAAGCTGCGTGGCGCGGCGCCGGCATTGTTTGGTTCGGCCATCGGCGATCACTCGGCGCCCGGCGTCGCCAAGCTCGCGCTGAGCGCGATTCCAGGCCACGACCGCACTACCCCGGCCGGCCGTTTCATTGGTGGCTATGGCCCGTCAGAGGACGCCGGACGCGTGCTGTGGGTGGACTACGATTCCGCCGTGTCGATGCACCCGCTCCCCCCGGGCACCCCGAAAGAGAAGCGCAGCGAACGACTGGCATCCGCCACGCCGGACGACAACCGCGTCACCCACGGCTGTATCAACGTCTCGCCCGGGTTCTACGAGCAGATCGTGCATTCCACGTTCGAGAAGGGCGGCGTGTTCTACGTGCTGCCGGACAAGGACTCGATCGAGGAAACGTTCCCGGAGTTCGCGAAGAGTCGCGCAGCTGCGAAGGGCGACGATGAGAAAGACGCACGCCACGCCCGCAAATGAAGCGCGGTTGTGAAGGCTGAGGAAGCAGTCACGGCGGAGCGCAGCGAGACGTGCTTCGCTACGCAAGCTCCAGCCGCGGCATCTTGAACGTGAACAAGGTGCCGGTGGCCGCGCTGGACTCCACCTCCAGCGTGCCGCCATGAGCGCGCGCAATCTCCGACGCAATGTAGATGCCGAGGCCGAGGCCGGGCCGTGGCTGCTCACTCTTCTCGCGAGAGAACGGACTGAATATGGCCTCCATCCTCTCTGATGGAATGTGTCCGTCGTTGTGTACGTCGAGCGTAAGCATTTCGGGCGTGGCGTTGACGGTCAGCGCAATTGGCGACGAGCGCACTCCGTGTTCGGCTGCATTGGTGAGCAGGTTGGCCAGGAGCTGCGCCAATCTGCTCGGATCACAGACCACGTTGTCGTCCATCTGCATGCGGACCTTGAGGTCCTGGCGGCCGGTGGCGATGGCCACCTCTTCCACAACCTTTTTCAGGTCTTCTTCCAGCGTGCTGGTCAGCTGCAGCGCGATGGGAATGCCGCCACCCAGGCGCCCCCTGGCGAAATCAAGCACGTCGTTGATCAGTCCATCCATTCTGGCAACGCCCGAGGCGATGTGCGCGAGCATTCGTTGCTGACGCTCAGCGTTCAGCTCACATGCCAGCGAATCCGCAGCCATGCTGATTGCCTGCAGAGGGCTGCGCAGGTCATGACCCAGCACGGCAATGAACTGGTCGCGCAGGTCGGCGACGCGGTGCGCGTCGGAGAGCGCAGTTTCCGCTCGCTCGAGGCGATCTTCCTTGTCGAGGTAGCTTCCTACCAGATCGGCCAGCAGCTCCATGGATCGTTGGACATGGGCTACGTCGAAGCTGGCCGGTGCCGAGTCAATCGCGCAGAGTGTGCCGAAGAAACTTCCGTCCGGCCGATGGATGGGAACGGACGCATAACTCTCGAGCCCGTAGATCCGCGGCGTGTGATGCGTGCAGTAAACCGGGTGCTTGCTCGCATGCGCAAATACCACCGACGTTGCCGACTGCCTGATCTCATCGCAGATGGTTGTCTCGAGCACCAGTTGGCCACCGGGAACCAGCCCAAACCCCAGGGTGTCGAATGTGGCGCAGGCGGTCCAGGTGGTCTGGGTCACACGGGCAATGGCGGTGAATCGGGAGCCCGTGATGTGGGCTACGGTCTCCAGGATGCGCGGCACGGCCTGGATTCGACCAATCTCGGCGATGTCGTCCAGCAGATGGGGGTCCGTCAGCTTCTGCATGGTCGTTCGTCCGGTGGGCAGCGCATCATCCCATGGAACCCGGGCGAAGGCTGATGCGAGGGCGATTGCCGCCTTTTCAGGCCAAGCCGTGACGGGCCCTGGGTCGAATACCCGGATCTGCCAGGCCAATCCATGGGTTGGCACGGGCATGGGGGACGCAGGCGGCTGCACCTGGCCGGGATCGGAAGCGCCATGTGCCGATCACATTGTCCAGGTGATGTCAGCCTCGCGCGCGGCACACTCGAACTGCGGCCGACCGAACCAATAGCCCTGCATCAGGCTGATGCCGAGATCCGACAGGCAGTGCGCCTCATCGCGGGTTTCTATGCCCTCGGCAATGACATTGATGGCCAGTTGCCCGCACATGGACACCACGCCCGCTACGATCGCGCGACGCGAGGGGCTATGGTCGATTCCCCGGATCAGCGCCATATCCAGCTTGACCATGTCCGGCTGGAAGTCGGCCAGCAGATTCAGGCCGGCAAAACCGGCACCGAAATCATCAATGGCCGTCTTGAAGCCGATACGTTTGTACTCGCTCAGGATCTCGGCCAACCATTTTCCATCGCTGATCTGCTCTCCCTCCACGGTTTCAAAGATGATCCGCTCAACAGGAAAACCATGCCGAGCCGCAGCTTGCAGCGTGGAACGGATGCACACCTCGGGCCGATAGATCGCATTGGGCAGGAAATTGATTGAAAGATGAGAGCGCAGATTCAACGACGCCGCGATCCGGATCGCCTTCTCACGGCAGGCCTGGTCGAACGAATAGCGGTTGTCCGCGGTGATACGTGACAGCACCGAACCTGCGGGCTCTCCGGCCGGACCGCGGACCAGCGCTTCATGCGCGAACACCTTGCGTGCATGCACATCGACGATCGGCTGGAATGCGTAACTGAATTCGAACTGCAGCGGATCCGCATTGCGGCACTGTGCACATCCGGCGCGCATATCGGAGGGAGGCATGCGGTTGATTCCATGTTCGGGCTAACGCCACGAGAATAGCCGACGCCCATCAGCGCCATGTGGAGGCCATCGGCGCGCCCGCGCGAACCAGGGAAGGAATGTGAATCCTGCGAAGGCCGCTTCCAGCGGTGACGATCAAGGGCTTTTCCAGAACGACCTCCTGCAGCACCACAGGAGCTTGGTCCAGTTGCGCCCGCCTTTTGGCTGCTCTGTCGTCATTGCCTCGCTGAGGTGACAGCACACTACGCCGGCAACCACGACCCATGTCGCATATTCCTCTATCGCTTAGGGCCCTTGCGCCATCGGCGTCTGGGGCGGCTTAACAGCGTGGGAGAATGCTGAAAGCGTCTTGCATCAAGCGTTGAATGCAACTCTTCTGATTGGCGCTACGCGTCGGCACAGGTACAGATGACGGGCCACCTCATCTGGGGTAGCCGGGCCTCGAAAACCCGTATCGACAATGAAGTGATTACGCTTGCCGGCCGGCGTCACCTCGCGTGGCGCCGGTCGGCAATCCGTCTGCCGGCTGCGGCGGGCGGAGCGTGGAGGCCCTGTGCCTGCCGGTTCATTGTCCCGGTTTTCGAGCCACGTCTCCGCCCGCCACCTTTGTGTGGCGGCTACCGTCTGTCCTGCACGGAGCCCCAGCCATGACTGCACCGGAATTCCCTCGCCCCCAGCCCTATCGCGTTGCGGGCGATGAGGTATCAGAGCAACCACCTGCGCTCGACCCCACGGCTTTCATTGCCACCCTGACGCGGATCGGCAACGGAGCAGCCGCCGACGGCCAGCCCTGGCCGGAGCGTCATCAGATGGCGGGCCGTCGCATGGCACTGGCCGATGCGGACTGCGCACTGGCAGGCCTGCGCATAGCACTGGAAATGCTGCTGGCGGCCGAGCGCGTCCGCCAGAACGGCCCGGACGACGAATACGTGGGCGATCGGGTGATGGAGGGTTTGATGATGGCGTGCCTGGCGCTGACCGCGCAGGTCAGTGCGCGGATGCGACCGGAGGAATAACGCCGGAACCTCTTCCGGCGTTAGCGCCGATCACTCGCAGGAATCGCCTTCTTCCTTCAGCATCGCTTCGTCCACCGGTCGCTCGCGATCGATCAGGGCACGCTGCTCCGCGTTCGGCTCGCCCAGCCACCACACTTTGCAGCGGGCGGTAAGGCGGCCGACCATCTTCGACTGCGTCGGCGAGTACAGCATCGCCAACGCGGTGGTCGGGCACTGGTGCGCCTGGCAGGCGGTGTAGAGCCACCACGGCTCGCCCTGCAGCACCATCAGTTCGCCAGGCCCGCTGGGACCGCTCAGCAGGCGTTCGCGCAGGGAGGGGATGGTCTTGTCGGGCGATTCGGCCGCCGCAGTGTTCTTCATCAGAGCATTGAACGCGGCCAGCACCTTCGGGTCCTTGCGGCCGCAGTCGTCCACGGTGTTGCCGCCGACCAGGGTGAAGAAATAGGTGGCCAGCGGATTGTCCTTGCAGGTGAGCTCCGCGCCGGGCGTCTCAGCTTCCGGCTCACCTTCGTTGTCCCACACCGAGGGGTCCACGCCGTCTTCGATGGAAGGCTCGTTCTCGACCACCGTGGCCGTAGCGGCTGGGGCTTCCGTTGCCGGTGCGGCGGTAGCGGCGGGCGCGGCAGCGGTGCCTGCGTCCGGCGCGGGTGCCGGTGTCTGCGTGCAGGCGGCCAGCAACGCGACCATCGCCGCGATTCCCATCATTCGAGACGTCATTCCCTGTCCTGTGTGCATTCGCCCAGCTGGCGCCCGCGTGATTCTACCCGCCAGCCAAGACGGATACTCTGGCAGTCACGCCTTCCATCGCCGCCAGGATGCAGACGCATGCGCCGTTCAAGACTTGCCGTGATTGTTCTCAGTGGCCTGTTGATAGCCGGGCCGGTCATTGCGAAGGAGTCCGCCGCACGTGTTGCCGATGTCACCCTGCCTGATGCGCTGGATCGCGTGCTGCGCGATTACGAACAGGCGTGGCGCACGGGTGATGCGAAGGCATTGGCAGGGCTTTTCTCCGAGGACGGTTTCATCCTGCAGAGCAACCAGCCGCCTGTGCGCGGGCGCGCAGCCATCGAGGCAGCGTATGCCAGCCAAGGAAGCAGCCCGTTGCGGCTGCGCGCGCTGGCCTATGCCGCCGAGGAAACCACCGGTTACGTCATTGGTGCCTACACCTACGGCAACAACGTGGGCGATACCGGGAAGTTCACGCTGACGTTGAAGCGGGTAGCGGGTGGGCCGTGGATGATCTTTTCGGACATGGACAACACCAACGCGCCGCCGCGGTCGCGATGATGGGCGATACGGGTTCCACAGTAGATCCACACCATGCGTGGATGGGTTCGCGCACGCACAAAAAAAACCCCGGCGCTGGGCCGGGGTTTTCGATTCACTTGAACAGCGTATCCGGATACTCCGGTTTCTGTTCGCGTGCCAACAGCGCACGCAATCCTTCTTCCGGGGTCTGCTCGCCGTGCAACACGGCGCGCACACGGTCGGAGATCGGCAGGTCGATGCCATGACGGCGCGCCTGTCGCATCACTTCGTCGGCGGTCTGCACCGACTCGACCACCTGGCCGATTTCGCGGATGGCGTCCTGCAGCGTCTGACCGCGGCCCAGGGCCAGGCCCAGGCGGCGGTTGCGCGACAGGTCGCCGGTGCAGGTCAGCACCAGGTCGCCCAGGCCAGCAAGGCCCATCAGCGTTTCCGGCTTGGCACCGATCGCTGCGGCCAGGCGCAGCATTTCGTTGAGGCCGCGGGTGATCAGGCCGGCACGGGCGTTCAGGCCCAGCTGCATGCCATCGGCCACGCCGGTGGCCACGGCCAGCACGTTCTTCATCGCACCGCCCAGCTCGGCACCGACCATGTCGTCGCCGGTGTAGGCGCGGAATGCCGGGCCGTGCATCGCCTCGGCCACCGTCTGCGCGAACTCGGGCACGTCGCCGTGCACGGTGATCGCAGTCGGCAGGCCCAGGGTGACTTCCTTGGCGAACGACGGCCCGGTGACAACGGCCAGCGGCACGTCCTCGCCCAGCACTTCGCGCGCCACTTCATGCAGGAAGCGGCCGGAACCGGGCTCGAAGCCCTTGGTCGCCCAGGCCACGCCGGCACCGGCCGGACGCAGCGGCGCCAGCGCGCGCACGGTTTCACCGAATGCGTGCGACGGGGTCACCACCAGGATCCAGGCGGCACCCTCCACCGCCGACGCCAGGTCGGTGGTGGCGCGCAGCGATTCCGGCAACGGAATGCCCGGCAGGTAGCGCGGATTCTCGTGGCGCTGGTCGATGGCTTCAACCACGGCGGCATCGCGCCCCCACAGCACGGTCTGGCGACCGTGCCGGGCGAGCAGCGTAGCCAGCGCGGTTCCCCAGGAACCGGCGCCGAGTACGGCAATCTTGTCAGCGGTAGTGCTCATCCGTGACGTCGCGGCCGGGATCAGGCGTTGCCGGCCGGCTCGGAGTCAGCCAGCGACGGTGCGTCGCCCTGCTCCTGGCGCTGGCGCAGGGTTTCTGCGTACAGGCCTTCGAAGTTGATCGGCTGCAGGAAGAACGGCGGGAAGCCGCCGGCCTGGATCAGGTCGCTGACCAGCTGGCGCACATACGGGAACAGGATGTTCGGGCACTGGGTGCCGAGCAGCACGTCGATCGACTGCGGGTCCAGGCCGACCAGGCCGAACACGCCAGCCTGCTTCACTTCGGCCACGTACGCGGTGCGCTCGCCGGCCTGGCAGGTCAGGGTCACGGCCAGCACGACTTCAAAGGCATTCTCGCCCAGACGCTGGACCTGCTGGTTCAGGTTGAGCTGCAGTTCCGGCTGCACCTGGTCGTTGAAGATCGACGGCGCATTCGGCGACTCGAAGGAAACGTCCTTGACGTAGATCTTCTCGACGGTGAACGCGGGGCCGGTGGCGGCATCGACCGGCGCGACAGCGCCGTTGGTGGTCTCTTCGGACATTTCCAGTAACTCCAGTGAATGCAATGAAAACGATGGTCGAATTACTGCGATGGGGGCGGCGGAGGGCGCAAACAAGGCCACATCCGCCACCGCCTGCGATCAGTTGCGGCCCTTGACCAGCGGCAGTTCTGCCTGCTGCCACGCGGGAATGCCGCCGTCGAGCACGAAGACCTTCTCGAAGCCGGCCTTCTTCAGCGCCTTGGCGGCGGTCTCGGACGCGTTGCCGCTGCGGCACACCAGTACCACCGGGGCCTGCTTGGCGTTGGCCACCAGCTTGTGCTCGGGGCCGAACGCACTGGCCTGGGCACTGCGGCTGCCGGCGATGTGGCCCTTTTCGAAATCGGCGCTGGGCGACAGATCCACCACCACCGTGCCGCCCGCGTTGATCAGCTGGGTCAGTTCGGCGGGCTTGATGCCCTTGAAGCCCCGGAACAGGCGGCGGATTTCGGTGACGATGAGGGCCACGGTCAGGCCGACCAGGGCCGCGGACAGCATCGGGTTTCGGCCTGCGAAGGCCAGCAACTCTTCGTAATTCACTCAGGTCACGGGTCGATTAAGCGGGCGCCGATTGTCGCACAAGCCGGACGCGCGCCGTCACTGCCCCTGCCAGAGGTCCGGCAGGCCTGCACTCTGCCACCAGCGCTTGGCTTCCGGATCCCAGCGCCAGCGCTCGGTGACCACCACGGTGCGCTCGGCCTGGGTGTTCTGGTTGATCACCCCGATTTCGACCCGGCGCTCGACCACGCCACCCTCCAGCGCTGCCGTGCTGCGCTCGCGGTAGGACGACACGCGCAGCTGCGCATAGCGGTTGAGCTCGAACTCGGTCGGCGGCTTGGACTTGCGCAGCTGCGGGTCCAGGTAACCGATGGCATCGTCCATGCTGCCCCAGCGGATGGTGGCGCCGTAGGCGATCTGGGTCTCTTCCAGCAGCTTGCGCTGCTTGCGGCTGAGGTCGTCGGCGGCAGCACCGGCAGCGGCGCTGAGCAGCAGCAGGGAACACAGGAGGATCTGGATGAGGCGGCGCATCGGTGGGTTCCGCAGGGCGTCAGCCTGCCATCCTACCCTTTGGCGAAGGCAACGAAACGACCGCTGAATTCGGCCGCGGCCTTGCCATCGGCGCCGGGCTGGGTCGCAACAATGCTGATGCGGGCCTTGCCGCGCTGGCGGAAGGTGGCCAGGAAGGTGTCCCAGGCGCCGCTTCCGGTGGCTTCGGCGTGGGCATGCAGGTCTTCATAGACCGGCGCCAGGTAGCGCAGGTTGCTGTCGGCCACGTAGACCTCGGCGTCGTGGCCGGCCAGGCGCAGGCGCAGGCTGACCAGCGCCCAGCCGGACAGGGTCAGCACCGAGGCCAGGCTGCCACCGAACGCGTTGCCCTTGTCGTTGACGTTGGCCACCAGCGGCGCGGTGATGCGCAGCACGCCGTCGGCATAGCCATCCAGGCGGATCTGCATCGCGCGGACCGCCGGCATGCAGTCCAGCACGTCCTGCAGGGCAGCCAGCGAAGAGGTCAGGGCATCAACAGCCATCAGCAGCAACCACGACAACAAAGGGCCCGCATAATGACGGGAATGGCCGACCATACGATACCCACTGGCTGGACCCTGATCTCACTGCGCCCGCAGGGTCAGCAGGCGGCGCTGCGCCACGCTGCAGCAGGGCTGGGAGGCCGTACCGTCGCGCTTTCGCCCTGGCGGCTGCAGCGCTTGCAGGACATTGCCGCATTGCAGCAACTACAACGGGCGCTGACCAGCGAGCGGGTGGTGTTCACCAGCCCGGCGGCCGTCGCGGCGGCGGCCAGCCTGATACCGCTGGCAGCTGCGCAACGCAGCCCGTGGCTGACGGTGGGCGAAGGCACCGCGCGCGCGCTGCTGGCGCATGGCGTCGCCGACGTCCATGCGCCCCAGCGGATGGACAGCGAAGGCCTGCTGGCGCTGCCGGTGCTGGGCGATGTACGCGGCATGCGGATCGGGCTGGTGACCGCACCGGGAGGCCGTGGCCTGATTGCTGCCGAACTGCAGGCCGCCGGCGCACAGATCATCCGCGCCGATGTTTACCGACGGCTGCCGCTGCGCTTGTCGCGGCGCATGTTGGCGCGTTTGGCCCGTTCTCCGACGCCCTGGCTGCTGGCCATCAGCAGCGGCGAGGCCTTGCAGCGTTTCTGGCAGCAGCTGCCTGCGCACTGGCAGCAGCGGCTGCAGGCGAACGCGATCGCGCTGGTGGCCAGCGACCGGCTGGGCGTGCAGGCGCAGGCGCTGGGGCTGACCCGGGTAGTACGCAGCGAGGGTCCCACCCACCTTCAGTTGATCGCCGCTGCACACGCTGCGCTCACCGGCCCGGCAGCGACCTGAACAGGCACCCGGCAGCGGCTTGCCGGTGTCGTCGGCAACAGTGATGCTGTGCACAACGCTGCCTGCCGGATCTGTTCCGGTGTTGCCGCCGACAAGGAAGCCCGATGAACGACACTCTGCCGCCCGCTCCATCGCCCCATCGCCCCATGCGCTGGCTGCTGCCGCTTGCCGCGCTGGCGGTGCTGGGCGCGGGCGGCTATGCCGGTTACCACTATTGGCAGAAGCAGCAGAGCGACCAGCTGGCGCAGGCGCAGACCACCGCCGTGCAGCTGAAGGGGCTGGAGGACACGGTCGAGGCCCTGCGCCGCGACCAGCGCGCCGCCAGCCAGCGCCTGCAGGATGCGGCCACCACCAACCGGGTGCTGCGCGACGAAGTGCTGGGCCTGTCGCAGCGCAGCGCCCTGCTCGAAGAAAACCTGGCCAAGCTGGCCGACAGCGCCAACCAGGGCCGCCAGGCGGTGCAGCGTGATGAGGCCGAACTCCTTCTGACCCAGGCTGCGCAGCGTCTGGCCTTCGCCGATGACGTGGAGGGCTCGCGCCGACTGTATGCGCTGGCCGCCGCGGCATTGGCCGATCTTCCCGACAGCGACGGCCTGAACCTGCGCCAGGCACTGGTGCAGGAACGCAACGCGCTGGATGCGTTGGGCGCGGGCCCTCGCGTGCAGTCGCTGCAACGCCTGGACGCACTGGGCAAGGCGCTGCAGGGCCTGCCTTCGCAGATCGCGCAGACGCCGGCCGACAACACCGCAAAACCGTGGTGGCAGGCCGCGCTGGCGCCCTTCGTGGACATCACCCCGAGCCGTCTGAACGGCCCGCTGACCTCGGCCGAGCGCACCTCCATCGACACGGCGCTGCAGCTGGAACTGACCCTGGCCCGCGCCGCGATCGAGCGCGGCGACGGCAGCGGCCGCGACGCCGCGCTGAACAGAATCGATCTCTGGGCGCAGCGGCGCTGGCCGGATTCACCGGACCTGCGCGCGCAACGTGCTGAACTCCATGCCCTGCGCACGCTGCCATTGCAGGCCGACGACACCGTGCTTGGCAGCACCCTGCAACAACTGCGTACCCAGACCGACCGGAGGTAAGCCCGTATGAAACCCCTGCAATCACTGGTCGTGCTGTTGCTGGCAGTGGCCATTGGCGTGGTTGCCGCGCAATGGCTCGGCACCGATGACCTGAACCGCTACGGCGAAGTGACCCTGCGCTACGCCGGCTACGACTACCACAGCAACCTGCCAAAGGTGGCGCTGCTGTCGGTGATCGGCGTGCTGGTGCTGTGGCTGCTGTGGAGCCTGATCGCCGCACCGTTCCGTGCCTGGGGCCGCTACCGCCGCAAGCAGGGCCGGGTGCGCCTGATCGATGGCCTGCTGGCCTACGAGCATGGTCAGTGGCAGCGTGCCGAGAAGCTGCTGGATGGCGCCGCCAAGGATCCGGAAGTCAGTGGCGTTGCACTGGCCAATGCCGTGCGCAGTGCGCAGGTGCGCGCCGATGCACCTGCTGCAGAGGCGCTGCTGCAGCGCCTGGGCGAAAGCGATGCGACCTTGCAGGCGTTGCTGCGCGCCGAACAGCTGCTGGCCAACGATCTGCCGGTGGATGCGATCAACGCACTGGACGTGGCGGCGATCCAGCCGCTGCCGCCGCGCGGTCTGTGGCTGCGTACCGAAGCGCTGGCACGCGCTGGCCGCGCGCACGAGGCTTATGGCCAGCTGGGCGCACTGCGCCAGACCAAGGTGCTGCCGGCCGAGGCCAGCAGCGAACTGGAAGCCCGTCTGGCCGCGCAGGCACTGCTGGAAGCAGGCGACGTCAACGCCCTGGCTACGCAATGGGAAGCCACGCCGAAGGCGCTGCGACCGACCCCGGACGTGGTTGCCGCCTACGCCACCCGTGCGGTTGCACTGGACTGGGACGAACCGGCACTGCTGGCGCTTGAGCAGGCGCTGGACCACCGCTGGGATGACGAACTGGTGGCCGTGTATGGCCGTCTGCCGGCCGAGCGTCTGGCTACACGCCAGGCCAACCTGCAGCGCTGGCGCAACGTGCACGACGATTCGGCCGCCCTGCGCCTGGCTCAGGGCCGCATCGCGCTGGCGCAGCAGCAATGGGACGCCGCCGACGCGTTCCTGCATGAAGCCATCGCCGCGGGTGCCGGCGCTCCTGCATGGGAGGCGCTGGGTGAAGCCTTCGCACAACGTGGCGAGCACGTGCTGGCCGCGCAGTGCCTGACCAACGCACTGCGCCTGCAGCGTGGCGAGGACAGCGTGGCGCTGGTGCGCGCATCGGCAGCAGTGGTCGACCCGCCGCTGCATGCGACCGTTGAAGAGCAGTCGATTGCACCGTTGCCGCCGGTGTATGACGCCAACGAGGAACGCGACGAATTCGGCAACCCGCGGATGCCGTAACCATGGTTGAAGTGTGCCGACCAACGGTCGGCACCCACCAGAGGATGCAATCAACGAAAACGCCGCCCATCGGGCGGCGTTTTCGTGTGTAGATCCACGCCATGCGTGGATGCTCTTCGAGCAGTGCCAAGCGAGCTTGGCATCTACCCGAGCAGTCCCATCAACGTTCGACGATCGCCACCACGCCCATGCCGCCGGCGGTGCAGATCGACACCAGCGCACGGCCACCGCCGCGCTCGGCCAGCTGCTTGGCGGCCGTGGCGATCACGCGTGCGCCGGTAGCGGCGAACGGATGCCCGGTGGCCAGCGACGAGCCCAGCAGGTTGATCTTGTCCGGGTCGATGCGGCCCATCGGCGCATCCAGGCCCAACCGGTTGCGGCAGTAATCCTCGCTCTCCCACGCACGCAGGGTGCACAGCACCTGTGCGGCGAAGGCTTCGTGGATCTCGTAGATGTCGAAGTCCTGCAGGGTCAGGCCGTTGCGCTTGAGCATCTCCGGCACGGCCACGGTCGGTGCCATCAACAGGCCTTCGCCGTGCACGAAATCGACGGCCGACACGTGTGCGTCGCGCAGGTAGGCCTGCGGCTCGTGGCCATGCGCCCGCGCCCACTCTTCGCTGGCCAGCAGCACGGCGGCGGCGCCGTCGGTCAGCGGGGTGGAATTGGCAGCGGTCAGGGTGCCGCGGCCGGACACCTTGTCGAAGGCCGGCTTCAGCGTGGCCAGCTTCTCCAGCGAGGTGTCGGCGCGCAGGATGTTGTCGCGCTCGACGCCGCGGAACGGTGCGATCAGGTCGTTGAAGAAGCCGCGCTCATAAGCAGCAGCCAGCTTCTTGTGCGAGGACACCGCCCACTCGTCCTGCGAATCGCGCGAGATGTTCCACTCCTTGGCCATGTCCTCGCAATGGTCGCCCATGCTCTTGCCGGTACGCGGCTCGGCCACGCCCGGGAACTCCGGCTTGAGCTCGGCGAACTTGAAGCCGGAGGTCAGCGCGCGGATCTTGTCGCCGGTGCTCTTGGCACGGTTGGCCGCCAGCAGGCGCGCACGCAGCTTCTTGCCGTACACGATCGGCACGTCGGAGGTGGTATCGGAACCGCCGCCGATGCCGGACTCGATCTGGCCCAGCGCAATCTTGTTGGCGACCGTGATGATGCTGTCCAGCGAGGTACCGCAGGCACGCTGCAGGGTGATGCCGGGGGTCAACGGCGACAGGCCCGAGGACAGCGTGGCTTCGCGGCCCAGGTTCCAGTCGCTGGAGTGCTTGATGACCGCACCCATCGCTACTTCGCCCAGCTGCTGGCCGTGCAGGCCGAAGCGCTCGACCAGCGCTCCCAGCGTGCGCACCGACATGCCGAGGTTGCCGACATCCGAATACGCGGTGTTCTGGCGGCAGAACGGAATGCGGACGCCACCGAGGATGGCGACGGGACGAGCGTTGGGCATGGAGATACCTGGCATGGATGAGGGTGTCTGCAACATGGCCTGCACGACAGAGCAGGCATAATGGGGCCAAGTGTAGCTGCCGCCCTGTGATGGGCCAACCGTGGAACCATGAGCAAACCCGACCCTGCGATGAATGCCCTTGGCGTGCTGGCCCTGGAACTGGCCGGCGGCGAAATCCCCCGCCAGGCGGTGCTCAGCGCTGAACAGGCCGGTGAACTGGCCGAACGCGTCGGCCGCGACCTGTCCAAGCTGGTGCCACAGGTGGCCGAGCTGGACCTGGTGTTCGCCGCCGCCCATTTCGATCCGGCCGAAGTGCTTCGCCCGGGCTGGCCGATCCATCGCCGCCTGGAAGAACTGCAGATGCGTGCGCCCGGCCGCAACCAGGGCCCGCGCGTACTGGCCTTCGGCGCCGATGCCAACGGTGATGTGCCGCTGCCGTTCCAGGCCGACGCCACCCTGGTCGGCGGTGGCCTGCGGGTGGTGCCGTTCCTGCTGACCGGCAGCGAGGTGGCAACCACGTCGGCCGTGGCCGATGCACTGGAAGAGGTGCTGCTGGCCAATGGCATGGCCCATGCCGATACCGCGCTGATGGCACAGAACACGTTCGGTGCGCGCGTCGAGCACGCGCGCTATTTCACCGTGAACGACCTGGCCGCGATGATGTCGATGCAGTACGACAACCAAGGCCTGGCCGCGCTGTGGCCGCTGATTGAAACCGCGATCATGGCTCCGGGTCAGGACGAGTGGTTGAGTGACGCGCCCGAGCCGTTGCTGCGCTATACGCAGGGTGAAGCACGCATGGCGCTGTTCGACCCGGCCGGCTGGTGCGCGCATTACAACCACGGCAAGGGTGACTGCGAACGCCTGCAGGGCATCTACGAGCAGTTCCTGATGCGCCAGCGGCAGATGGCCGCAGTGCTGGAAGCGCACGGTGTGCCGGTGCTGTTCGTGCATTGCGAAGCTGGGCAGGACGCACGCGAGCTGCTGGCGCGCTGATAGGAAACGGTGGCCGCGACGTGTTGTGGAGCCGAGCCCATGCTCGGCTCAGGGCCCCGGAAGAGCAGCCGAGCCTGGGCTCGGCTCTACAGGAAGCAGTGCAAAGAAAAACGCCGGCTTGCGCCGGCGTTTTCCGTTTTCTTACGGAGCCTTGTTGATCACCGCGCACGCCAGGCGCGCACCGGCGTTGCCGGTCGGCTGGGTCTTGTAGTCGTCTGCGTCGGCGTGGACGATCAGGCCGCGGCCGATGATGTCGAAATCATCACCCTTGCCGATGTTGACGTTGCTCGACACCGGGCCATCGATGGTGGCCACACCCTTGTCGTCGGCCTTGATGTTGGGCATGTCACCGCCGTGGTGCGGATCGGTGGCCACGTTGCCGTGGTCCTGCTTGCCCGGGTTGAAGTGGCCGCCGGCGCTCATGCCGTCCGGCGCGCTGCAGTCGCCCTTCTCGTGGATATGGAAGCCGTGCTCGCTGCCCGGCTTCAGGCCGGTGATCTGGCCGGATGCGTGAACCTTGCCGTCGACCAGCTTGAAGGTGATCGAGCCCTTGGTTTCATTGCCCTGGGTCGGTGCCAGCTCGGCGGTAGCCGAGGCATTGGCTGCCGGGGCCGCTGCGGTAGCCGGTGCAGTGGCCGGATCGGCCGGTGCTGCCGAACCTTCGGCCGGAGTGGTGGCCGGGGCTTCGGCGGCCGGTGCGGCCGGTTGCTGGTTGCAGGCGGCCAGGCCCAGTGCAGCGATGGCGGCGAACAGCGAAGTGTGGATCAGACGCATGGAAACTCTCCTTGGAAAATGCCGGGGGTGTGATCAGCGGGTTACCCGGATCACGCCGCAGGCGATGCGGACGCCGGCATTGCCGGCGGGCTGGCTGCGATAGTCGTCGGCCCTGGCGTGCACCACCAGTGCACGTCCGGCGATATCCGTGGCGGCGCCTCCGCCCAGGGTAACGCCCTTCAGGTGCACATCGATGTTGGCGCGGCCCTGCGCATCGGCCTGCAGGTTGTCGATGTCGCCCAGGTGGTGCTTGCCGCTGCCGGCACGACCGTGCGCGACACCGGCGGGATTGAAGTGGTTGCCGGCGCTGCTGGCATCCACCGCGCTGCAGTCGCCGCGCTCATGGATGTGGAAACCGGCCTGCTGCATCGGCTGCAGGCCTCCCACCAGACCGGTGAGGTGCACGCCACCGGGTTCCACCATCAACGCCAGGCGGCCACTGACGATGCTGGCCGAGGCAGGCGCCAGATTGGCTTCGGCCTGCTTGGCGGTGCTGACCACCGTTGCCGGCGGAGGTGTGGGCTGCGGCTTCTTCGGCGCGCTGCCACAGGCAGACAGGAGCACGGCGGCGGACAGCGGCAGAAGGGCGAAGGACAAACGCATCGAGGACTCCTTGCAGGTAACACTACGGACGGCATCGTCCATGGAGGATCAACAGTTCGGCAAGCGGGTGCGAGGATCGCGTGCAGGTACCGTTCAATGGCCACCGCGGCGGCGGCCGGCGCCCAGCTTGCGGGTAAGCGTATTGCGGCCGAGGCCCAGCCGCGCGGCGGCTTCGGCGCGACGGCCGTGGGTGATCTGCAGCGCCGCCTCCAGCAGGGCGTGGTCGACCCGTTCGCGGACCTGCGCGTGCAGGCCCTCGGTGCCTTCGGCCAGCTGCCGGCGTGCCCATTCGGACAGCAGCGCTTCCCATTGGCCTGGATCGCCGGCGGCCGTGCTGCTGCGTCGGCTGCGGGTGCGGTTGAGCGCGGTATCGACATCGGCCACGCCGATCGTGTCTGCAGCAGCCAGTGCAGCCATCCGCCAGCACACGTTTTCCAGTTCGCGGACGTTGCCCGGCCAGTCGTGCTCGCGCAGCGCCTGCAATGCAGCCGCAGTCAGGCGCTTGGGCGGCGTATCGAGCTTGCGTGCGGCCGCGGCCAGGAAGGTGGTGGCCAGTTGTGCGATGTCCTCGCGGCGCTCGCGCAGCGGCGGCAGCTGCAGGCGCACCACGTCCAGGCGGTGCAGCAGGTCTGCGCGGAATTTTCCCTGCGCGACCAGGCCTTCCAGATCCTGATGAGTAGCGGCGACGACACGCACATCGACGCGGATCAGTTCGCGCCCACCCACGCGGAAGAATTCGCCCTGGGCGAGCACGCGCAGCAGGCGCGTCTGCAGCGGCAACGGCATGTCGCCGATTTCATCGAGGAACAAGGTGCCGCCGTTGGCCTGCTCGAAGCGGCCGATGTGGCGCCGCTGCGCGCCGGTGAACGCACCCGCCTCGTGACCGAACAGCTCGCTTTCCAGCAGCTCGGCGGGAATGGCGGCGGTGTTCAGGGCGACGAACGGATGCTGCGCTCGCGGCGACTCGCGGTGCAGCGCGTTGGCCACCAGCTCCTTGCCGGTACCGGTCTCGCCAATGATCAACACCGCCAGCGGCGCCTGCGCAAGGCGGCCGATGGCGCGGAACAGCGCGCGCATCGGTGGCGTGTCGCCCACCAGCTGCGGCGGCTGGTCGCTGGCTGCTTCTGCGGCGGGGGTGGGCGCGGCCAGCGCTGGCGCCACTGCAGGCAGCACGCGCTGGGCCAGCGCCACCGCATCGTCCAGGTCGAACGGTTTGGACAGGAACTCGTGCGCACCGCCGCGGAACGCACCGGCAGTACTGGCGACATCGGTGTAGGCCGACATCACCACCACCGGCAGTTGCGGCAGCGCGGCCTTCAGCTTGTCCAGCAGCACCAGGCCATCGTCGCCGGGCATGCGCACGTCGGTGAACAGCAGCGCCGGCGGCGGGCTTTGGGCCAGCGCTTTCAACGCGGGTGCCGCGCTGTCGAAGTCGACCACCTGGTAGCCGGCTTCGCGCAGCGCGGTGCACAGCACGAAGCGCACGGCGCGGTCATCGTCGACGACCCAGATGCACGGCGCGGACGAGGAAGACTCAGACATCGCGCGGGGCCTCCTCGGCGGCAGCGGTGCCGTTGCCGATCGGCAGCAGCAGGGTGAATACGGTATGGCCCGGACGCGACCGGTAGGTCAGCGTGCCGCGATGCTCGCGTGCGACCTGCTGGGCCAGCGCCAGGCCCAGGCCAGTGCCTTCGGCGCGGCCGCTGACCAGCGGCAGGAACAGGTGTTCGGCCAGTTCCTCGGGCACGCCACGGCCGTCGTCGGCGATTTCCAGGCGCAACGCCAGGGTGTGCAGCTGTTCGGCGATGCGCACCCCGTGTTCAACGCGGGTGCGCAGGGTGATGTTGCCGGCGCCGGCCTGGATGGCATTGCGCACCAGGTTCCATACCGCCTGGGTGAGGCGGTCGGCGTCGCCGTCGAATTCGGGGATGCTGGGATCGTAGTCGCGCTGCAGGCGCACCGCCCAGCCGGCCTCGTTCTCGGCCAGGCGCAGCACGCGCTCCAACGCGGCGTGGATGTTCAGCGCCGCGTGCGGTGCGGCCGGCGCCGGTGACAGCAGCTGCTCCAACAGGCCATTGAGCCGCTCGATCTCCGAACCGATCAGATCGATCAGCTCGCGTTCGCTGGCATCGCGCTGCGCCGCGCGGCGCGCCAGCAGCTGCGCGGCGCCCTTCAACCCGGCCAGCGGATTGCGCAGCTCATGCGCCAGACCCTTCAGCGCCGCACTGAGCGCGCTGGGCAGGGCCTGGGTCGGGTCAAGCCCGGGGAACTCATCGACCGGATGCGCCTCCAGCAGCCAGCCGCCATCGTCGCGGCGGCTCATCCAGCCTTCGGCGAAACGCGCCGCCTCGCCGGGCAAGGCCAGCGCCAGCCGGTTCAGGCGCAGGCTGTCGCGCTCGTCGCGGGCCAGGAAATGGGCCAGCGCCTCACCCTGCACTTCCAGCGCGGCCAACGGCTGGCCGAGCAGGCGCCGGCCGCTGACGCCCAGCCAGCGCGCGAAGGCCGGGTTGCAGCCGGCGATGCGGCCATCGGGCCCGGACCAGGCCAGCGGTGTGCCGAGGGCGTCGAGGGACGGCGGGGGTGCGGGGTCGGACATTGCACCAATGTAGTGCAAAACAGGGGCACGGGGTCAGCGCCCTTTCCGGTCGGAAAGGTGGACGGTTTGGCAAAGTCTGTGCTGTTCGCACCAACTATGGTGATCCGCGTGACTACAGACTTTGCCGCATTCGGGCGATTTATTCATTGGTTCGGTCACATGAGGGGCAAAAGCAGACAACCTAGGGAGTCAAAGCAAGAACTCCCGCGCCGTTCCGAAGCAAATAGGCCGATGAGCAGGGAAACGGCCTCCGCTGGCGCGAATTACCACCAAGCCGTAGTGTGCTTAGTCCTCGATCGAAGGCGAGGGCTAAGCTCTGGCTTTCTCCTCCATCCGAGTCCTTAACACTCGCCACCGGTGTCTGGATCAGACCACGCTGGCACGTGCAACTCCGGAAGGCTTCCGTAGCAAGTGAGGTCCGCCACCAAGAAATCTACCCAAGCGGGTTCATTGCTGTTGTCCAGCATCCTCACGCTAGGCTGCTGATGCCTATTTCTAGACCAAGCGTCAAAACGCCGACAGATTGCTTCACTATTGCCGAAGAGCTTGGAGAAATCCTCAAGCATTCGAACATAATCTGCTTTTTCAGTCTTCTTTGACTTAATCTCCTCCAGCTTCTGATACTTCTTCTGGAATTTGCTTTTTGGGTGAGGAGCACCACCTGATTTGAAAGATCCCGGCTGCGTCAGCAATCGTTCCGATTCTTTAACCTTCCCAGCCGCCTTTTCCAGCCAAGTGGCCTCCTCTTCAGGTGTCATTCCGTGAGGCTTATCAGCATGCGCCAGCGCCACTGCCAGCCCTTTGCAGTGCTCGGATTGGTCCACAACCTCAACCACAGGCATGTACGCGACCAGAGCCATTGGCTCAGGCAATAACTGAGGACGCGGCTTTCCACTTACCACGTGCACCGGATCGATATCTACAACTACAAGCGCCTGATCCTTGTTTGACAGGGCACCCTCACCGTTTGATTGGAGGATGCCCGTATGCCATCCGTGGTAAGGGGTAAGGAGCTTCACTACTCCGGCCGGTGACGGTGACCGGGTAACCGACTCAATACCAATAAAACAGCTCTCTCCGCTGGCACCATCGAGCACAGCGTTGCAGAAAACAGTGGCCGTCCCTGACGCCAGAACGCTTGCCTGGCCCGCGTGCCAATAATCATTGCTGCGAGTTGTGTGGGCAGGCACCAATAGAACCGAGCGCCGCTCGCGCCGCCGTTGAACAAGTGTAAGAAGCTCCCCGACTGCCTGCAGATCGTCCTCGACGAGGGTGCGAGCCACCTTGCCTGCGTCCGGCTGTCCGAAAAGAGTAAGTATTCTTTCCAACTCTTGAACCAATGGCTCGCGATTTGCTGGGCTAGTCAAAAGAAAAAGCTCTGAGCAGATCAGTTCCATGCAGTAGCGGAGCTTGGGGGAACTACTGGCAAATGCGCTTACCAAGCTTCTGATCTGATCCGAACTCCAAGTCTCTTCAGTTTTTAGTCTCAACAGCTCATCCAGTACGCGCTCGTCTGAGTAAAGGGGTGCCAGTGTCGCGGCATCTGGATTGAATAGCTCATGCGCTGCAACCGACCTGTACTTCTTCCCTCTCGACAGCTCAATGACCTTTTCACTTTTCAGTCCGAACTTATCCAGAAGCGACTTCTCGGGCCGCCACAGCAGAGTGAGCATTTCTTTTAAATGCTCCGAGCCGGAGCCTGAGGAGAAGTTGCGATAGGTGCCAGCAAGTACCGAAAGTCCAGGATAGTGCTTGGTCAACTCAGCCTTCATCCACTCAATCGTCTCCTTGCGAAGGCTCACCTCAGGGAGTACCAGCAGCTCGACCCCGAGCTTATGGGAGGCGTTGAGCGCCTCGCGCAGAACGGCACGCCGCCGGTGTTCTGGCCACGAGATGACATTCACCGATTGCTTCCAGTGATGCTCGTCCCCGCGAAGTCCTGCTGTTCTCACATCGTTGAACCGATCATTCTTCAGTACAGATTGCAAGTCATCGCATGTGCCCCCTGTAAGTGGCAGCCCATCAATACCAACTTCAACCACCGGGTGGCAGTAACTGTCTGGTGCGCTGAGCTGCAGCAATGCCACGCGGAAGTGGCACGATTTAGCTTCGGGGCCATCGGCTCCCGATCGTCGACGGATAGCAAAGGAACCTGCTTGAATCTCGCGTAGCCTCGCGAAGAATTCATCAGTACTGACGCTGGCGTTGCCCTCTTGATCAGGTGCCCGCCCACCATCCGCAGATGCACCTACATCTGCATTTGCGACTGCACCTTGGTCGCGGTCCAAGCGGTGAGTGGCCATTTCAGACTCTGGTGCGACAATGCCGCCACCACGCATCAAGAGTCCATGATCCTGCACCACCAATGGCGGCCGTTCATCAGGAGCAGTAGCTTGTCCACTTAGTAGGTCTGGCCGTTGTACTGGGCTGACAGGCGCGCGCTTCTCATGTAGCCCAAGCCATTTCCCCAACTTCCCCCCAAGCCAATGAACGGCTACTAGCTCACCATCCTCCTTCCTCCGAGTCTCGGTCCAAGCGGATAACCTACGAGTACCAATCAGTACTCGTTCAACGCCACCCCCACCGAGGCACGTGTACTGGGCCTTGGACAGCTGCCAGCCTACATCCTTGGCATCCGTGAACTCATCGGTATGCGCATCTCTGCGAAAACTCGGTGCCTCCACAGGAACGACGCAGAGGCCAAGCAGCGCGTCAACACGAACCGCTGCATCGGCGATTGCGCGGACCAATTCATCACAGTCCGATAGGCTGAGCGCGGGGAGATCGTCAAATGGCCACACGTTGGCTTCGTAATGCACATCTGCCGATTCGGACCCAGCATCACCATATCGCCACGCACTGATCACGGAGAAGGCCCTGCTAAGCTCTGGAATCTCCAAGGCCCGGGGGAAGGTGGAGTCCAGCAACCCAACAAGGACTAGCATCCAGTGCCAAGGCGTTGCACGTTCGAGCGCCTCACCATTGGCATCGGTCAGCCATGTACAGATCGCGCGATAGTCACCCTGCGGATCAGCACGCTGCTCGTCCGGTAGTACCCACGTGGTGGGCAGGCTGAGGCTGTCTTTCAGCCGGTTCTCGTTACCTTGTGTAAGCCCCCACATTGCGGCAACGCAACCCCGTAGCCCCGCCGTGGCAACCGCGAGTGCCAGTGCAAGCCGCAACATTGGCACGCCATCGATACCCTGTCCGGATTCGCTACCTTGCGGCATTTCCTGCATCGCGCCGTAGAGAGCTTGCAACAACAAAAGCTCAGGACGGATCTCACGACCAACTGATCCCGCTAGCCTAAGATCAACGCCTTGCAGTAGCCACAAGGGAAGGCGCCCAATAGCTTCGGGGAACACTAGGTGCAAAGTGTTGCGTAGACCTGCGGCACCGCCAGGGCGCAGGCGAGCTGCCATGGCCCGGGTATGCGCCTCCATGAGCAACACATACCATGTCCTAGTCCGCAGATCCTCGTCTGCGGGATAATTTCTTAACAGGTCCAATGCCCGCCGTACTGTTCTGGGCAGCGTCCTTTCGCCCAATCCAGCAGTGGAAATGTCAACTTGCGCCTCTGACAAATAGGCACCCTGCAACTTCCGAAGCTGCTGCCTAAGGACATAGCCTTCAATGAGCTCAGCGTGCGCCTGCTTCCGGCGCTCACCGGAGGATTCGACCGAGAGGGCCTCTTCGGCCAACGTCTCTTCACGGTTTCCCGTCTCCCCCGACATATCTGCCGCAACACCAAGGAGATCGGCTACCGTCCACCCGACCCGCCATATATCAGCATGCGCCATGGGAACGCTCGTGGTACGGACCCGGCCGTCCCAATCATGGAACCATGCATTGACACCCAAAGACTCCCGCTTCATCGGCTCGCCGAGTAGATGGATCAGAACTTGGTCGTCACGCTCTTGGTGTACCAACTGCGGCATGAAGGGTACATAGGCAGCCTCTTCACCCCTACTGACGTCAAGATGAATTGCGTACAAACCATCAAATAGCCTGGCAGCTGCCCTTGTTGTGGAGCCAAGCGACTTGACCAACTCTGGGCCGGCGAGCGCCCATGGGACCACGTCCTCGCTTCTCTCCACACCTAAACGTGTGGCCTCACTTTCTTCAGGACTGAACTTTAACGTTGAGAATTCAGGTGTGAGCTGCTCCTCACCCAATGCTGCACCAATGAATGTCCGTGATCGCGTCGTCGTGCGCGGCGCCGTGTACACATACACCCGCTTACCTTGAGAGGTAGAAGTACTTTCCAATGCATAGAGCGAGCTAGCTCCATCCGAAACCGGAAGGTGCGCAATCAGCTCTATATCGCCAGCCCCTGGCACCTTGAACAGATTATCGAACCCGATCAGAATTTCTAGGCCCTTGCACCCGGGAGCGCTGTTCAAGACGAAGTCTATGGCCAACCCTCGGACGACATCATCTCGTGGCTCATCCTCAGGTCGATTGACTTTATTCTTCAGTAGATCTCTAACGGCATCTGCAAGACGCAGGCCATCATCTCCGTACGAGCGAGAATTCTCTCGATTCCTTAGTTCGTTCAATGGCTCCCAATCTGCAAGCTCACCTGAATGAGGGATGGAGTACAGCGCTTCAGCAGCCAGACAGAGCCATTCCACGGAGGTCACCGCCCCTGCATGATGGATGCTAACTGACTGCCCACATGAGCTGTTACGCGACAGCCTTCGAGCCTTTGCCACGATCAACCACGCGCGGCGTCGCAAGTGTGATTGGTTCTCCTTAGCGGCGAGATCTCTGAAGAAGTCCGTGCGGCATACAGCTTGCGCCAATGACTGACGACGCGCCCGGCTTTGTGGGATCTCCTCAATCGTCTGGCCATTCTCGACCCATGGATTCGGGTCAAGCAGCCGATCCAATCCCTCAATGGCATACAGCCAGTGATAACCCCGTTCTTTGAAGGCGGGGTACCAATCTCCTCCGTCTTTGGTCCGCTGGCGCTCGTCGTAAGCTCTGTCCCACGTCGCCCAGAACTTGCTCCAGATCTCCGAGCTCGGCCGCTCTGCTAGGCCATTGGTCTCGCACGCGACCAGCCACCAAAGCCAGCGGGCGCAGAGGCCAAGATCGTTCGGCCGCAGATCCTTGGCAGCCATTGCGGCCCTTACTTGGGGAAGAATGGCTGGCGGATTTGCAACTAGATCTGGATGGCGCAACATCCGAAGTGCACACTGCCGGTTAACGTTCAGCGCATCCCGAGCCAAGCCCCACCCAGCTTCTCCGTCGCCTACAAGCGGGGCTTCCAAACCTGGAACCGACGCAGCGAGCCCACGGCCCTCGTTCAACTGCCTCATCACTTCCTGTGGCGAACCTGCGCGCACGCGATCGCCTTTGTGAATCAAGGCAACCGAAGACAGCCGCGCTTCCGCTTGAAGGGCCTCGCGTAGGTCACCAAGTAGCTGTGCACTCTCGGCAAAAATGACGATGTCATCAACGTAACGGGCGTAGCCTGCTCGAGGAAGCGTCTGCCCGCTTTCCGATACCCTAGAACTTTCCCGAATGAATTTTCGAGCACAGTTATCTACTGGAAATAGCGCGATGGTCCCGATGTACGCAGAAATCACTGGGCCCTGAGGGATCCCCACGGTCTCTTCACCGCGGCTGTCGAGCCCGTCTTGCTCTGGGTTCCGATAGGCGTACCCGAACTGGAACCCCATCAACAGTCGCTCCAACGATGCCGCCCATTCATCGCTCCCCTGCTCCTCTTTCAAACCGAGGATGTCTGAGAAACCGGCTGGCAACCCTGAAGCGTTGATCTCCTCGATCAATGGTGCGAGTAGACGATCTCGGACTACAAACCGCTGCACGGTATCGTAATAGCGCCGAACATCTAGCCGAAGCACGTGGACCTGAGAGCCTATGGAGCGGCATTGCCCACCCAAGCACTGCATGAAGTCGCGCCAGCATTGGCTGAAAGGGCGGAACATGCCTTGGTCTGAGGGCGTCTTGTGCCCCTCTAAAACCTCCATGTCGATCTGGTAGCCAAAACTCAACGTCGCCGGCTCACCAGCTTGTCGGTCGGGTTCATTTAGAGCAGAGAAGGGCCCGGTGACAATCACCTCGTCCCGTGACGAGTACCATCTGACTGCAGGAATGCTGGAGGAGAACGTTCTTCCTCCCGCGCTAATACGATCATGCCTCTCAGTAAGCAATTCATTGAGAAAAATTTGTTGAACGTGCAAGTCGGCCGGATGCGGCATTACTTTGAGCCGCGGGTCATTCAATGCGCTCTCTTCGCTACTCAGCTTTCTGGGTAGGTTGACCGCATCAAACGGAGCTGCTTGCCGCCAGGAAGAGCCTTCGGCGGTTACGCTCTTCAATCTATCAAGCGCGACTGTGTCGAATAGGCGCGCGTTCGCGCCAAGCGTTATCCAAGCCTCCTCGTCACACGGCAGTTCTCCCCGACGAGAACCACAATATGCCAAAGTGCGGGCCAATGCTGTCCGTTCAAATTCACCGTTAAGATAGACGGCAGCGGAAATCCTCGCTAGAGCACTATCATCCTCTGCCAGCACTTGCCCCAGCTCATCTGCCCAGATCGACTCAACGTAGGCAAGACGTGCGAAAAAAGAACTGTGTTGCCGCTTGCCACGGGACCTATTTATCGCAACCGCCGCCCGAAAGAGCGCTCGTTCTTTCACCGCCGCAGGCAGGATCTTCCAGTTATCGTCGGCGAGTACCGAACTATCTTTACCCCCAAGCGATGAAATCAAAAGCGCCGCTTCAGCGGGTAGACTGTACTCTGCCAGCCACGCATCAGCATGCTCGTCTCCAGATATATCGCGCAGACACGCATCCGGATCTTTTCCAATGCTGGGCCGTGTTTTCCAAGGGACACCCATCCACTGGAGGTCCACACCGACCATGCCCAATAGATCGCGGACGAGCCGCTCCGCCCCACGAAACCCAGCAACATCATTATCAAGAAATGCGCATATCCGAAGTGGCTGCGCGTTGTCCGGCCGAGTCTCCACAAAATCCGACAACAGCCTGAACTGATCTTTACTCAGACTCGTGCCCATCAAGCCAATCGCGTGTTGGCCAAGTGATTCTAGACGCAACGCATCCAAGAACCCTTCGACTATATACAGCTTCGATGGCCTGTCTTCCTTTAGCTCATCGGTAACCGCCGAAAAGGCGGAATCCGCATTGAATAGATAATCTGATTTCTTGAAACCTGGCGTAAGACGATACTTCGGAACGTCGCCTGCCGCCACGTCATCGAGGAGCCTCCCCGCAAATCCAACCGCGCGCGAGCTCCCTTTCCCGGCCTCGTATACGGGAATTATAATGCGACCATCATCAAAGTAGTCGCTAAACTGATCGCCGTAATCCAGTTTGTGCTGGTCAATTCCACCAAGTGTTCGCAGCCGCCGGACCAGACCTAGCCCCAGCAAGCCGTCTAACAACTCCAGCCTTTCTCCAACTCCCAACTTATCCGCCGCGGTAACCAGCACCGCCTGCGGTATGCACCTCAATCCCTTGCCATACAAGAACGCCGTATCAAACCCGCGATCGGAGCACCAGCGCTCGAATCGTCCCACGTCGTGATGCAGGTTGAACTGTCGAATGGCAAAATCTAACGCCGATACTCTATTACTCCTCGAGTAGGCCGCCTCGGGCTTTCCCCTCACGGGCTGGACGTCGTAGAGCCGAGCAAGCCACTCAACACTACCCTTGAAGTCACTCCCGTTAATCTCTTTTACCAGATCGACTGCATTACCGTGTGCACCGCAGGCAAAACAGTGGAAATGGGGGAGACCCCCCTTCGCTGCAGGGTAAAAGCTGAGGGAGGGCCGTGTGTCCTGGTGGAATGGGCAGAGGGCGCTAACTTGATGATTGCGGCGCTCCATCCTCAGACCCAGGCGAGCTGCAAGATCCTCCAGCGGCACCTTCATCAACAGGTCGCCTACGTCATACCACGCCATTCCCAACCCCCTGCCTATTCAGCCATCGTCCGCGGAGCTTAGCAGCTCGCCTTGTACATTCAATCCAGCCTGATGACGTGTACCACGGAATTTTTACCCATCTATCTTATGAGATTGATTTCTAGGCCGATTCGCAGCTTTCCAGAACGCCCTCAATTCGACCAAGGACCTACCTAACAGCCTATTCGACAGGAAGCTGGCTTTTTACTTCCTGGGTGTTGCGCGCTCGGCTGCCGCAGTTCGGTGCGCCCATCCCGCCGGATGACGAGACGGGCGGGCGCATCGAACGCTGGATGGATCGGAATTGGTCGCAGAGGTCAAGGCGGCGATCTCGCCGCTGCCCAGCCACGGCTATCACCGCACATACGCCCTGGTGTGTCGCCAGCGCGTCCAGCAAGGGTTCTCAGCGATCAACTTGAAGCGAATCTATCGGGTCATGCGCGCGCATCGGTTGCTGCTGGCGTCGCCGCTTCGACCAACGCGCCCGGTGCGGCGCCACGATGGGCGTGTGGCTTGCGCGTATCGCCTGTTCCACTTGCAGCGGTTGGCTGACCGCCAGTGGTATGCAGCAAATCACATGATTCGATCACTGTCTGGAGCATGCAGAGGCCCTAGAGTACGTCCATACGCCCATGAGTTGATCATGCAGACGAAGCAACTTCTTCGCCTGCTGCCGGACACGAGCTTTCCCATTCACGTGAATGACAGTGTGATCTGGGGTCAGATCCGGGACGACGTCCACGAGCCCTCCTACTTGATGCGGCGTGCTGCTGAAAGGCGTGGCGTTCACATCCCAGAGCCTGTGAGTCCAGTCATTTCCTACCGACACCAAAAGTGCGCCTCTCATCAACGGCCTTTGCTGGTTGCTCGTAACGGATAAGCACCGCGCGGGACGCGTTGAGCTGGGTGTTGCCACCACTGCGCGTCCTCCGTCGTGGAGTTTGTCAGGGGGCTAGTTTGTGCCGTGACCGCAGTTCTACGTGGCCGCTGCTGCTACGCTTGCCTATTCAATTTGGAAGCATGAAGTGACCCCCTCGATTCTCCTCGCGGTCTGCTGCGATTGCGCCAAGGTGGCTGTTGATCTGTCGAGGTTAGAGCTTCAGATGCACGCCGAACTCAGGGGCAAGGCGGTTGGACCTCGTCGAGGTTTCACCGATGGCTCGGCCTCGGTGCAGCCATTGGTGCACCTGTGAAGAACGTCCTGTTCTGCGCCTTGCTGTGCGTCCTACTGTTCTGCATCAAGGTTGGCGTATATCTATCGTGGAAGGAAGGCGGATTCTTCGGAGTACTCGCTTTCAGTGCAGCCCTTGGTGTCGCTGGGTTCATTGTCACGGCTCTATCCAGCTTGGATAAAAAGTGAGCGCCGTCAAACTTCCCGGATGCCCTGCTTTCCAACGCTGAGTCGTTCTGAACGTGGGAAGGGGTGCCGCGAGCCTGGCTTGCGGATGGTCAGCCCAGGTAGCACCTTGAGAGCCCGGGCCGGTCCCGTTTGACGTTGGTGTCCAATATGGTGCCGCGGTCCAGATCATCCGGCTGCGGAGTCCAATTGCTTGGCTGATTGTCGCAATGGTTCTGGACCATTGTCTGCTGAGGAGGGCTACGCTCGCGTGCCTTGCGCTACACAATCTTTGCCGCTCAAAGAGGGGCAAAGTGCGGTCCAAACCCTGACAGTCTGCACAGACTATGGGGTTCCGATGAGCACTTACTTTGGTGATCGGCTCAAAGGGATCTGACCCCTCGGACCAAATGCGTCGAAGCCGGTCGCGGATGGCGATTCCCGCAGCGTCGTGCCATTGCCACACTGCCCGCAACGTCATTCTTTCGGGCAGGCCACTCCATGCGAACCGTTCCCTACCCCGCTCCCGGCGAGATCCTGATGCACGAATTCCTGGAGCCCCTGGGCATCACCCGGTACCGCCTGGCCAAGGCGATCGGCGTGTCGCAGCACCGGATCGGCGAGATCGTCACTGGCCATCGCGCCGTGACGGCGGATACCGGGCTGCGCCTGTCCCGCTACTTCGGTGTGTCCGACAAGTTCTGGATCGGCCTGCAGGCCGATTTCGATGCTGCGATGACCAAGGAGAAACTGGCCGACGTGCTGGCCCGCATCGAACCATGCAAAGCAGTAGTGTAAGGACGGCAGCAGGGGCATTGCTACCTCATTTCGGAGAAGTCCGGCCCCTTGGCCAGTTGCGACTTCTTCCATGGAGCAACATTCTCAGCCAGTAGCGGCGATCAGATATCCTTTCCCCCTGAGCCCGCGGAAATCGCGAACCAGCTGTCGTTTGCCAGGCTTGGGATCATGGACGACAGCTTCAGCTCGACCGGCGTCGAACACCACCCAATGCCAGCGCCGACCTGATTTGTCGGGATTGACTTTGACGATTGAGTGCGCGCTTAGGGCTCGCCACGACTCAAACTTCATCCGCGATGTCATCACATTGAAGTGGGCAAGCATCTGCTCAACTTCGCGATGCGTCGTGTAGTAGTTACTCGCCACGCTCCTTCCCGGCAGGGCCCTGAAAGCGGTGAATGCTTCTTCGTACGTGACTCCGGCCACCATGGCAACACATGCAATACCACAGTCACCCTTCTTCCAGTTGCGCTGAGGCACTCGCTTCAAGGGATTCACTTATTTGATCTCAATGGTCTCTCAGGTTGAAACCCATCATCGCAGAGCTGCTGGGGGCTGATTCTCTCTTCTGCGCAATGACGCTTGATTAGCCTGGAGGTCGATTTCCATTGGGCAAGACCAAGGAGAGACTGGCCGACGTGCTGGCCCGCATCGAACCGTACAACGCGGTGGCGTGAGTCCGCGCGGGTCGAGCAAGCTCGACCGCTACCGGCGTTGCCGATTACAGCTTCATGTTGAGGCCGACGAAGACCGCGCGGCCCGGGGCGGGCGAGAACATCGGTCGGGCGCTGTCCCAGAAGAAGCTGTCGTACCACGCGTAGGCATAGTCGCGGCCGGTGACGTTCTTCAGCTGCAGGTCGACGCTCCAGGCCGGGGTGATCTGGTACCTGGCGCTGAGGTCGAGCACGGCGAAGCCACCGAACTTGCCCGTGACGTTGCGCTCTTCCAGATAGTAATCGCCCTGCGCACGCGCCTGCAGGCCCAACTGCAGGGCGTCGCTGGCCTGGTAGTCCAGGCCGAGGTTGCTGATGTGGCGCGGCGTGGCCGCCACTTCGCGGCCCTGCAGGGACACGCCGGGGGCGCGGTCGTCGCGGGTGATCTTCGCCTCCTGGTAGGCATGCGAAGCCCACAGGGTCCACGCGTCTCCCAGCTGCGCGCTGATCTGCGCATCCACACCGCGGCGGCGGGTCTTGCCCAGCGTGACCGAGGTGCCGGTGGCCGGCATGTTGGACACTTCGTTTTCCGCATCCTGCTGCCATACCGCCAAGCGGGCCTGGCTGCCGGCAAAGGGCTGGAATTTCAGGCCCAGCTCCATGCCCGTGTTGGTGGAGGGCTGCATCGGTGCCTGCCCCGGGGTGAGGTAGGCCGGTGCGGTGGAACCGGTCAGCACCTGGAACGTGCGGCCCCAGTTGGCATAGATGTGGGTGTGCTCACCCAGGCTGTGGATGACGCTCAGCTTGGGCTGGCCGATGCTGCCGTAATCCTGCAGGCGGCCGGTGGTGCCGTCCATCAGCCGGGTGTGGCCGCTGAAACGGTCCACACGGTAGGCCGGCACGATCTTCCATGCGTCGGCGGGCTGGTAGATCGCCTGCACGTACGCGCCCCAGTTGTCGAAGCTGTGGCGGTCGTTGTTCTGCACGCGTGCCGGCGGACGGCTGAAATCGGTGGGTTCGGCGTAGGCGTAGCGCTCGCGGAGGTAGCCGTTGTCCTGCTGCTCGTAGTTCAGCCCGCCCTCCACGGTGAGCATGGGGCTGGCCTGCCAGGTGAGCGTGCCGAGCAGGCCGGTCTGGCGCTCGTCCCACACACGGCGCTGGCGCGGCAGATTACCGGTGGGCAGATCGCTGAAGGTCACCCGGCGGTCGTCTTCATAGCGGTTGTAGTACAGCCGCGTGCCGAAGGTCACCGCGTCGGTCAGCTTCATGTCCAGGTGCGCGGCGAACTGGCGCATGTCGCGGTCGTCGCCGTCATTGGCGTTGCGCAGGTCGCTGCGACGGCGGCCGGCGTGCAGCTCTTCCGCGGTCATGAAACCGGGCTCGTCGGCCTCGTGATGGTAGGCGCGCGCGGTGAGGCCGATGCGCAGCCCGTCTTCCAGCGAACCAAAGAACCACTTGCCGCCCAGTGAGTATTTCTTTGAGCTGTCGTGGTCGCGGTAGCCTTCGCTGGCCTGGGTGCCGACGAAGTAGTTCTGCGCGATGCCGTCGGCTTCGCGGCCCACTGCCAGCTGCATATCGCGGGTGTTGTAGCTGCCGTAGGCCAGTCGCGCGTCGGTGTAGGTGCCGCCCTGGCGCGTGCCGAAGTTCACGTTGCCGCCGATGTTGTGCAGGCCGTAGCGCGGGTCGTTGGTCCCGCGCACCACCTCGATGTAGCTGATTTCCAGCGGAAACAGCATGTCGATGAAGCGCTGGTTGCCGCTGTTGACGTTGCTGGGGATGCCGTCGATCAGCGTCTTGATGGCATTGAGGTAGCCCTCGCCGTTGAAGGCGCGGAAGCTGACCTTGCCCGACTCGGCGCCCTGCCGGGTTTCGGTCAGCTGGATGCCGGGCATCTGCCCGAGCAGTTCCCAGCTGTGCGACACATTGCGGCTTTCGATCTGGTCCGCGCCCAGCACGTCCACCGAAGTCAGCACCTGGTGCGCGCTCAGTTGCCCCTCGCTGTGCTGGTGCACATCGACCTTGCCCAGGGTGAGCGCGGCGTCGGCGGACTGGGCGAATGCTTCAGGGGCGAACGGGGCGGCCGCAAGCGCGGCCACCAGCGTGGAAGTCTTCATCGGGAGGCAGGGGGGAGGTTGGAAATGAAACTTTATAACATTTCGATTCCGCCGACCATCCGATGACTGCAGGCCCCTCGACCTTAAACGGGGTAGCCGGTGGCTTCCCGGGCCTTCTTCCAGGCGATCTCAAACTCGCGCGCGCTGATCTCGTCGTCTTCGTCGAAATCCATGAACGACACCGGCTGGTCAGCCAGCACGAAGCGGTCATCGCTCTGGCCGGTTTCATCGGCCCACACGACCTTGGCCCCGTAGATTTCCACCTGGCGCACGATCTTCTCGCCACGGGCTTCCATCAGCACGTTGCCCTTGCCCAGGCCCGATTCGGCCCAGTGCTTGTAGTACTTCTTGGTGTTGGATTTTGCGTTGTTCTTTGCGTATTTCATTGCGTTTGTCCTGGCCACAGGTGCGGCCGGAGAGATCGGAAGGGCGCCATTATCAGGCATATGGGGTCAGATCCCTTTCCTGCGGGAGGGGATCTGACCCCCGCTGACCTACTGCGGCAACGCCACGCCCTTCGGCCACAGCATCCAGATATTGCCCTGCTGCTTCATGTCGCCCGCCAGCTTGCCGGCGGCATCGCCACTGCCCCAGTACAGGTCGGCGCGTACCTCACCGGCAATGGCGCCACCGGTATCCTGCGCGGCCACCGGGCGCACCACCGGCGTGCCGTCCGGGCGCGTGGTCGACAGCCACAGCAGGCTGCCCAGCGGCACCACGGTGCGGTCCACCGCCACGCTGTAGCCGGCGGTGAGCGGCACGTTCAACGAACCCCGCGGGCCTTCCGGGCTGTCCGCGCTGCGCACGAAGAACACGTAGCTGGGATTGCTGCGCAGCAGTTCCGGTACCCGCGCCGGATGTGCCTTCGCCCACGCGCGGATCGCGTCCATGGTCACGTCTTCCTTCTTCAGCTCGCCCTGCTCCACCAGCCAGCGGCCGATCGCGCGATAGGGATGGCCGTTCTGCTCGGCATAGGCCAACCGCACCTGCTTGCCATCGGCCAGGCGCACGCGGCCCGAGCCCTGGATCTGCAGCAGCTGCAGGTCCATCGGATCGGTCAGCCAGGCCAGCACCGGCGCCTTGGCGCCCTTGGTCGCAATGCTGCCGGCATCGTCGTAGGGCTTCAGCACCTTGCCCTCCACGCGGCCGCGCAGGCGCTTGCCCTTCAATTCGGGATAGACACTCTCCAGCTGCACCACCACCAGATCATCGGGTGTGCCGTACACCGGCACGGTGGCGGTGTCGGTGCGGGTGAGGCTGCCCGGATAGATGGGTTCGTAGTAGCCGGTGATCAGGCCGTCGGCCTGATGACCGCCGGCGCGCAGGGAATAGACATCGAGATCGCGCTGCAGGAATGCGCGGATCGCGCTGGCGTCCTCGTCGGACACGGTGCTGGCGGTCGCGCAGGGTTTTGCCCAGATCGCATCGTTCTTCAACCGGGTGCAACTGCTGCGCCAGGCGGCGAAGCCTGCCTGCAGGTCGCTATCGGATACGGTCGGCAACGTGTTCCAGTCGACCTTGGCGTAGGTGGCGGCAGGCGTTGCTGCGGCAGGGGCTTCAGGACGGGTGCCGGTGGTGGAACAGCCAGCAAGTACGGCAAGCGCAAGAAGGCTCCAGCACGTGCGGTTGAAGGGGGCGATGAGGTCAGTCATTGCCCCAATGTAGTGCAATCGGGCGTGGCGCAGGACCGGGATCGCATCCTGCACCACACGACGGGCCTTATCGCTTGCCGCCCAGCAGCTCACTGCTGCGGGTGGCGAACGCCGGCGGCGGCACGTCCAGCACGGTATCGCGCACGACGCGACCGGCGAGGAAGTCGACAATGCTGCGGGCGATGGCCGGGTTGCCTGTCCACAACTCGTTGTGATGGCTTGCGTTGCGCACCAGCAGCGAGTGGCCGTTGCTGAAGCCCGGCCGCAGTGCCTCGGCATTGGCCGGGGGCGTACGCCCATCCAGCGTGCCGCTGATGAACAACACCGGCACTTCACTGTGCAGCGGGCCGCGGAAGCCCTCACCCAGATCGGCCAGGCCGAGGCCGTCGCCGATGGCCGGGAACGGGAAGTTCAGCCCGTCGCCGAACAGGCTCTGGCGTGCCTGTGCTTCGGCCAGTGCCCGGCGCTGCGGACTCTGTCCGGAGGCGACGTCCATCGCCAGACCCATGGCCGGGAACTTCGCGAACTGGGCGCGCCCGATCAGCACCATATCTGCCAGCGGGTCGTAGTTGCCCGTCTCGGCCTCGCGCAGCACCAACGGCAGCCATTGCTGGGGGACGCGTTGCCCCAGCATGTTGGCGATGACGATCTGCGCGTCGTACAGGCCGATGCTGACCTGGCGGCCCTCATGCATGTGGCTGCGGCCCTGCCGCGGCTGCTCGCGCAGCGCCTGCAGCACGCGGGTGGTCGATCCGGCGAGGTCATCGAAGCCGTCCTTGCGGGCATGCACCGCCAGCTCCTGCAGCAGCACATCGCTGCTCAGCGGCAGCTTCAGCGTGTCGTCGGGACCTTCGGATCCCATCAGCACCACGCGCTCAAGACCGGCACCGTGCAGGCGCACCGTGGCCAGGGCCAGATGGGTGCCATAGCTCATGCCCCACAGGCTGATCTTCGGCACGTCCAGCGCGCGCCGCAGGTCGTCGAGGTCGCCGGCACTCTCGGCCGTGGTGTAGGCACCAAGGTCGACACCGGCCTGCCGCCAGAACGCTACGCACTTGGCGGCCGTCGCCTGCAACACGGCCAACGCGGCATCGCGCTGCAACGGCTGCGCATCGTCGAAACGGCTCTCGTGCGGACATTCCGGCGGCGGCTCGGACAGACCCGCACCGCGCTGGTCGAGCAGCAGCACGTCCGTCTCGCGGCGGACCTGGTCGAACACTGGCCAGCGCGGACCACGTGCGGTATCGATTCCAGAACCACCCGGACCACCGGCCAGGTAGACCACCGGTGCAGTGCGGCCAGTGCCAGCCGTCGCACGCAGGCGCACCACCTTCAGGTGCAGGCGCGGACCGTCCGGCTCGCTGTGCCGTCGCGGGACCTCCAGCGTGGCGATCTCGGCGGCAATATCGCCATGGTTCTTGGTCTGCAGTGTGTAGGGCTCGAAGGCCAGAGTCGCCGGACCGGCCTGCGCAGGAAGGGCGGCGGCAAGGGCCAGGCAGAGTGCGGCGAGGGCGACGGCCACGACAGGGCGACGAACCTGGAAACTGCCGGAAGACGTACAGGCGCTGCGGGTCATGTTGGGCTCCGATGGAGGGATGTGCGCCGCCAGCATCTGCTCCCGCGCAGCGCTGCGGACGCGTCCCTCTGCCGAACGTCTCCAGACGCCGGTCCAATGTCTCCACGCAACCGATACGATGGCCGCCATGCAGATCACACGAACCCTGGCTGTCCTTGCTGCGCTGCTTGCGGCCGTGGCTGCGTGGATGATCGTGTCGACGCCGCCGCCCGGAATGGTGCAGGTGCGCGGGGCGGAGATGGCACCTGCGAGCATCGGAGCATCCGGCCCCTTGCCGACGCGGCCACCACAGGATCTGCAGTGGCAGCCACTGGACCAACGCGCGCTGGCGGGCTGGCACGGCCCGTACTGGCTGCGCTGGCATGTGCCCGCGCCGGCTGTCGCCGGTGATCACGGCCGCGCCCTGCGGCTGTCGCTGCGCGCGGCCAGCCAGCTGTACTGGAATGGCACGCGCTGGATCAGCAATGGCGTCGTCGGCCGTACCGCAGAGCAAGAGCGACCGGGACGCATCGACATCGTCCGCGTGCTGCCACCCACTTCGGGCAACGCCACCGATGAGCTGGTGGTGCTTGCGTCCAGCCAACGGCAGCGCTTCGATCTGCATGGTGCCGATGCGATGGTGCTGGTCGCGCCAGCCCCCGTGCTGTACGGCCAGATCATCCTGCCATGGCTGATCGCGGCCTTCGCCACCGGTGCGCTGGCAGCCGCATGCCTGTATTTCCTGGCGGTGCTGCGTGGGCAGACACGCACGCCCGGCGCGCGCCTGCTGCTGGCGTTGGGTGTGGTGGGTCTGGCACTGCCCGCGGTCGAGGCGTGGCGATCATTGCTGGGCTACCCCTATCCCTGGCATGGCGTTCGCCTGGTCGCGCTGCTGGCCCTGCACGTGGCCGCAGCGCTGCTGCTGCCGGCCTATCTTGCGCGTCGCTTCGAGGTGGCCTTACCGAGGGCGGGTCGTTTCAGCTATCTGGCGCTGATCATGGCCGCGGCCATCGCGCTGCCCGGCTTCGACACCCGCTCCGCGGCGGTGCTGCTGTTGAGCCTGCTCGCCTCGGCCTGGGTGCTGTTGCGCGCACCTGCTGACCAGGAAGACCGGTGGCCGATCCTGGCGCTGCTATCTGCCGGCCTGCTGGCGTTGCTGGTCGCACGCGGCGCCTTCCTTGATGGCCCGTACTTCCTGCTGCTGGCGGTGCTGATGGTGTTCCTTCTGCTGCGCCACGTCGCCCAGTTGCAGGCGCTGGACCGGCACAACGCCTGGCTGCGCGAAGAGCGCGCACGGCTTTCATTGCAGTTGTTGCAACGGGGCATCCAGCCGCACTGGCTGATGAACACGCTGACCTGCCTGCAGGAACTGATCGAGCAGTCGCCGATGCGCGCCAGCCGACTGGTGGAGTCGCTGGCCGATCAGTTCGATCGCCTGCGCGACAGCAGCCGCCGCCAGAGCGTTCCCCTGCAGGATGAGTTGGCCTTGTGCCGCAGCCACCTGGACATCGTCGGCCTTGCCCTGGACCGGCGCATGGTGCTGGAAGTCGATGGCGGCGATGCGGCGCTTTCGCTGCCGCCAGGCATCCTGCACGCACAGGTGGAAAACGCACTGACCCATGCCGGCGCTGTTGCCTGTGCACTGCACCCGTTCCGCCTGCACGTGCAGCGCGACGAGGCGCGCTGGATACTGGAACTGCGCAGTGCGCGCGGCTCAGCCCCGCACCGCGGCCGTGGCACCGGTACACGTTACATCGAGGCCAGCCTGGCGGCGGCCAGCCCCGCCGGCTGGAGCTTCGTGCAGGGCATCGACGGCGACCACTGGTGCGGCCGGATCGAGCTGACATGCGCATCCTGATCGTCGAGGACGAACCCCTGGTGCAACAGCGCCTGCTGCGCATGTGCGGCGAGTTGGCCGGCGCACGCGCGCGTTTCGATGCGGTAGCCGATCTGGAAGCGGCCGGCGACCGGTTGCAGCGCAGCGTCTATGACGGCCTGCTGCTGGACCTCAACCTTGGCGGCGACGATGGCTTCGAGCTGCTGCGCCGCGCTGTTGCCGGGCGCTACCAGTGCGTGGTGGTGTCGGCACACCGCGAACGCGCATTGCAGGCGTTCGAGCACGGCGTGCTCGACTTCGTGCCCAAGCCCTTCTCACGCGAGCGCCTCGCCCAGGCGCTGGAACGGCTGCTCGACGCAAGCCGCTACCGGCCCGGCTGCGCCCGCTATCTCGGCATCTGGCGTGCGCAGGGGACTACGCTGGTTGAACTGGCCGACGTGCAGTGGATCCGAGCGGACGGCGACTACAGCGAGCTGCGCATGCGCGATGGACGTATCGAACTGCATGACAAATCGCTTGCCGGCCTGGGGCCATTGCTGCCGCCGGAGTTCGTGCGTTGCCACCGCTCCCATGTCGTCAACCTGCGGCATGTCCGCAGCCTGCATGCCGCATCAGGCAGTCGTTACTGGGTCGTACTCAGCGACGGTACGGAGCTGCCCGTGGGCCGCGCGCATGTGGCGGCACTGCGCACTGAACTCAATCTGGACTGAGCCTGCGGCCCGCCCCCTCAGGGAGCTGCAACAACGGATGCGGGGCGCTGCGGCGAGCTTGCATTCCGACGGCTACCAGCGCATCCGCTTCAGGACCGGATTGCCCGAGGCATGGTGCTTGATCACCGCAGCGATGTGCAGGACAAGCAGGCCGGCAAGCACCATGCAGGCGTATTTGTGGACCGCGTTGAACGCCGACGTCAGCTGAACGTCGATGAGCGGCGGTGGAAGGGTCAGCACGTTGAAGACGTTGATGTCCCTGTCCATCATCAGCACGCCGGTTATCAGCACCACGATCGTGGTCAGATAGATCGCGAAGTGTGCAAGGCGGGCAGCCCACCCCTCCGCACTGGTCGGTTGCACTGCACTTGCCCGCAGCAGTGCCAGCAGCACGCGAAGGGCGAAGAACGGAATCAGCGTAAAGGTCAGCGAGACGTTGAGGAAGCCGATGGCTTGGCGGGTAGCGTCCGCGACATCGAACAACGCCACGTAGAAGCCACTGAGGGTTGCCCACAGAATGATGATGGCTGAGAACCAGTGCAGCAGCACCTGGATTCTGGTGTAGGTCATTGAATATTGCTCGCCGGTAAGGCCGAGCGACATTAGGGGTTTACCTATCCAGTTTGAATCGGACAGCTTGCAAAACGCAGGGTGAGCGTTCGATTCGGTGAACCTGATCCGCTTTCAGGGCGTCTGCAGCAGCAGCGAATACAGGATGCGGGCGTCTTCGGCGTCGAGTGTCTTCGGCAGGGTGTCACTGCCACGGAAGCGACGGTGGAACGCACGTACCGCTGCATCGCGGTTGTCCAGCGGATAACCGAAGCGCGCCAACGCAGCCCATGCATCGAAGCCTTCCGGCGCAGCACCATCGGCCGCGCGCGGCCATACGCCGAAACCTGCTTCGGCCAACTGTTGCCACGGGAAGAAGCGACTGGGATCTTCCTTGCGCGTCGGCGCCAGGTCGGCGTGGCCGATCACCTGCCGCGGCGGGATGTTCAGCCGTTCAGTGAGATCACGCAGCAGCACGATCAGCGATTCGATCTGCGCCGGGCTGAAAGGCGTACGGCCATCGTTGTCCAGTTCGATGCCGATGGACGCGGAGTTGAGGTCGGTGATGGTGCCCCAGCGCCCGGAACCGGCATGCCAGGCGCGGCGCTCGTCGGCCACCAGCTGGTAGCGATGGCCATCGGCGCCGATCAGATAGTGCGCGCTGACCCGCCCGCCACTGTTGGCGGTACGCAGCGTGTGCAGGCTCTGCTGCACCGATTTCTGCTCGGTGTGGTGGATGACGATGATGACCGGCGTGCGCGCGTTCTGGTTCGGCGACGGCACCCAGGTGGCAAGCGGGTTGCGGATCTCCTGCGGCGTGGAGGCACAGGCGGCCAGCAGCAGGCAGGCCGAGAGCATCAGGGACGTGCGGATCGGGTGCATGCCCTGATTGTGCGCGATAAGCGCGGACGATGCAGTAGCGCCACGCCATGCGTGGCTGGGCCCCCGACCGTGCCGACCAACGGTCGGCACCCACCAGAGCAGAGCAGAGCAGTCCAGAGCAGGAGCAGTGCCAAGCAAGCTTGGCACCTACCAGAGCAGGTGCAGTGCCGACCAACGGTCGGCACCCACCCTGTAGATGCATCAGGCCTCGTAGGCCGATTCACCATGCGAGGTCACATCCAGGCCGGTGCGCTCGGCCTCCTCGGTCACGCGCAGGCCGACCACCACCTTGACCAGCAGCAGGATGGCTGCGGTCACCACCGCCGACCAGACCACGGTGAGGCCGACGCTGACCACCTGCACCCACACCTGGTGGCCGATATCCAGATCGGCCTTGGTGCCGCCCAGCGACTGCGCGCTGAACACACCGGTGAGGATCGCGCCGACGATGCCGCCCACGCCATGCACACCGAACACGTCGGCGGTGTCATCCACCTTCAGCAGACGCTTGAGGCCGGTCACGCCCCACACGCAGACCACGCCGGCAACCAGGCCGATGACGATCGCGCCGAGCGGGCCGACGGTACCGCACGCCGGGGTGATGCCGACCAGGCCTGCCACCGCACCCGAGGCCGCGCCCAGTGCCGACGGCTTGCCCTTGCTGATCGCTTCAACCAGCGTCCAGCCCAGCACCGCTGCAGCCGTGGCCAGCACGGTGTTGAGGAAGGCCAGCGAGGCAACCGTGTCGGCTGCAGCGGCAGAACCGGCGTTGAAGCCGAACCAGCCGACCCACAGCAGCATCGCGCCGATATAGGTGAACGGCACGTTGTGCGGCTTCAGTGCAGTCTGCCCGTAGCCCAGGCGCTTGCCGACGAACCATGCAGCGACCAGACCGGCCACACCGGCGTTGATGTGCACCACGGTGCCGCCGGCGAAATCGATCGCGCCCATCTCACCCAGGTAGCCGCCACCCCAGACGATGTGCGCCATCGGGATGTAGCTGAGGGTGAACCACAGCGCCGAGAACAGCAGCACCGCGCGGAACTTGATGCGCTCGGCGAAGGCACCGACGATCAGCGCGGTGGTGATGCCGGCGAAGGTCGACTGGAAAGCGACGAACAGGTAATCCGGCAGGCCCTTGATCGGCGTGTTGCCCACCGACTCCGGGGTGAAGCCCTTGAGGAAGGCGAATTCGGTGAACGAGCCGAAGAACGGATTGCCGGCACTGAACACTGCGCTGTAGCCATAGGCCACCCACAACAGCAGCACCAGCGAGAACACCACGAGGATCTGGCTGAGCACCGACAGCACGTTCTTCGAACGCACCAGGCCGCCGTAGAACAGGGCCAGGCCCGGTACCACCATCAGCAGCACCAGCAGGGTGGAGGTGAGCATCCAGGCGACGTCGCCATGGTCATAGGCGGGCGCTGCCACCGCTTCGGCCGCAGCCGGCGCAGCGGCAGTCGGGTCCTGCAGGGGCTCGACGGCCACGGCCTCGCTCTGCAGCGGCGTGACCTGGGCCTGGGCATGTGCACTGCCGGGCCAGATACCGGCGGCCAGCGCGCTGAGCAGCATCAGCAGGCACACCAGATGGAACCGGGCTTGCCACCCGGTGAGAAGGCGCATCTTCATGGGGGAGTCTCCGGAAGGGGGTTTACAGCGCGTCGGCGCCGATTTCGCCGGTGCGGATGCGGATGACCTGCTCGACAGCGGTCACGAAGATCTTGCCGTCGCCGATCTTGCCGGTGCCGGCAGACGACTGGATCGCTTCGATCACGGCCTCGGCACGCTCGTCGGTGACGACGGTTTCGATCTTGATCTTGGGCAGGAAGTCGACAACGTACTCGGCACCGCGATACAGCTCGGTGTGGCCCTTCTGGCGGCCGAAGCCTTTCACTTCGGTCACGGTGATGCCCGACACGCCGGCATCGGACAAGGCCTCGCGGACCTCGTCGAGCTTGAACGGTCGGATGATGGCGGAGATCAGTTTCATGCGCATGTCCCGATGGTGGATGGGGCCAGCGCGCGAACGCGCGATGGCATCAGGCAACCACGGGCCATCGTGGTGATGGCCGTGGCTGTTGCACCGGACACGAACCGGGCCGGGACAGCCGTGCCTCTCTCCTTGCACGGCCGACGCGGGAGGGAGGGCGGCCCATGTCGCGTATCCGGTCTCTCTCTTGCCCCTGGATCAGGGGTCCTTGGCGTGGGGTCAGAGCCCTTTCATGCATGAAAGGGATCCGACCCCGTGCAACGACCCCGATCTGACCGCGGCTCCCCAGCCGCGAAGACGGATGCGATGGCGGCAGGTGGGAGGGGGTACCCACCGCCATCGCAACCGGTCAGCTGGCGTAGTACAACTGGTATTCCAGCGGGTGGGTCGCCGCGCGGAACTTGGTCACTTCCTGCATCTTCAGCGCGATGTAGCCGTCGATGAAGTCATCGCTCATCACGCCACCGGCCTTGAGGAACTCGCGGTCCTTGTCCAGCGCTTCCAGGGCCTGGTCCAGCGAGGAGCAGACCTGCGGGATCAGCTTCTCTTCTTCCGGCGGCAGGTCGTACAGATCCTTGTCGCTCGGTGCGCCCGGGTCGATCTGGTTCTTGATGCCGTCCAGGCCGGCCATCATCAGCGCGGTGAAGGTCAGGTAGCCCGACTGGATCGGATCGGGGAAGCGCATTTCGATGCGGCGCGCCTTCGGGTTGGACACCCACGGAATGCGGCACGAGGCCGAACGGTTGCGCGCCGAGTAGGCCAGCATCACCGGGGCTTCGAAGCCCGGCACCAGGCGCTTGTAGCTGTTGGTACCCGAGTTGGCGAAGGCGTTGATCGCCTTGGCATGCTTGAAGATGCCGCCGATGTACCACAGCGCCATCTGGCTCAGGCCGCCGTAGCCGTCACCGGAGAACAGGTTGGTGCCGCCCTTGGACAGCGACTGGTGCACGTGCATGCCGCTGCCGTTGTCGCCGACGATCGGCTTCGGCATGAAGGTGACGGTCTTGCCGTTGCGGTGGGCGACGTTCTTGATGACGTACTTCATCCGCAGCAGTTCGTCGGCCTTCTGCACCAGGGTGCTGAACTTGGTGCCGATCTCGCACTGGCCGGCGGTGGCCACTTCGTGGTGCTGCACTTCCACTTCGATGCCGACCTGTTCCAGGGTCTTGCACATCTCCGCACGCAGGTCGTGCAGGGTGTCGGTCGGCGGCACCGGGAAGTAGCCGCCCTTCACGCCCGGACGGTAGCCGCTGTTGGCGCCGTCGTACTTGGCGCCGCTGTTCCACGCTGCTTCTTCCGAATCGACCTGGAAGAAGGTGTGGCCCATTTCATTGGCGAAGCGCACCGAATCGAAAATGAAGAATTCCGGCTCCGGGCCGAAGAACGCGGTTTCGGCGATACCCGAGGACTTCAGGTACGACTCGGCGCGCTTGGCGATGCCGCGCGGGCAACGGCCATACGGCTGCATGGTGGCCGGGTCGAGGATGTCGCAGCTGATCACGATGGTCGGATCGGCGTAGAACGGGTCGACGTAGGCGCTGGCGGTATCCGGCAGCAGCACCATGTCCGACTCGTTGATGCCCTTCCAGCCGGCGATCGAGCTGCCATCGAACATCTTGCCTTCTTCAAACAGCGACGGCTCGACGATGCTGACCGGGAAGGTCACATGCTGTTCGACACCACGCATGTCGACGAAGCGCAGATCGACGAACTCGATCTGGTTGTCCTTGATCAGCTTCTCTACGGTTTCCACGGACATCGGTACGACCTCGGATGGGAATGAATGCCTGCTGAGGTACAGCAATGACCGTGCCAACTTTTCGGCCTTCACAAGTCGTTGATTTCAAAGCCACCGCCCCAGCGGGGTGCAGAACCATGCGCACCAAACGGGTGCGCCGATGACCAGACGCACCCGTTTGGTGCGGCATGGATCGTCTATTCTTTCGAGCTTCTTCCGCCGCCCGCGCCCGCACCGTCCATGTCCGATCTGCTCTCCGCCCTGCTGCTGGGCATCCTCGAAGGCTTGACCGAATTCCTGCCGATCTCCAGCACCGGCCACCTGCTGATCGCCCAGCACTGGCTGGGCGCGCGATCGGACTTCTTCAACATCATCATCCAGGCCGGTGCGATCCTGGCCGTGGTGCTGGTGTTCCGCCAGCGCCTGCTGCAGCTGGCCACCGGCTTCGGCCAACGCGAGAACCGCGAGTACGTGTTCAAGCTCGGCGCGGCCTTCCTGGTGACCGCCGTGGTCGGCCTGGTAGTGCGCAAGGCCGGCTGGTCGCTGCCGGAAACCGTCAGCCCGGTGGCCTGGGCGCTGATCATCGGCGGTATCTGGATGCTGCTGGTGGAGGCCTATACCGCGCGCCTGCCCGACCGCGACCAGGTGACCTGGACGGTGGCCATCGGCGTCGGCCTGGCGCAGGTGGTGGCCGGTGTGTTCCCGGGTACCTCGCGCTCGGCCTCGGCGATCTTCCTGGCCATGCTGCTGGGCCTGAGCCGCCGCGCGGCCGCCGCCGAGTTCGTGTTCCTGGTCGGCATTCCCACCATGTTCGCCGCCAGCGCCTACACCTTCCTGGAACTGGCCAAGGAAGGAAACCTGGCCAGCGAGAACTGGACCGACGTCGGTGTCGCCTTCGTTGCCGCCGCCGTCACCGGCTTCGTCGTAGTGAAGTGGCTGATGGGCTACATCAAATCGCACCGTTTCACGGCCTTCGCGATTTACCGCATCGCCCTGGGCACTGCGTTGCTGCTGTGGTTGCCGTCCGGCAGCTGAACAGCGCCGGGGCACGGTAACCCCGATGCCGGCCCCGATCCGTTTCCCCCTCGGTTCCCCAAGGAGAATCACCATGAACCGCAAGCTCACCCTGCTCCTCCCGCTGGCCCTGCTGGCCGCCTGCAGCCAGACCCCCGCCCCGGCCGGTACCGGTGGTGACGACCTGGCCCCGGCGGCGGCCAAGGCCGGCGACCAGAAGGCGCTGGCTCACCTGGATGCGCAGCGCCTGCAGAGCCAGCACTGGCTGCTGCAGCAGGCCACCGCGGCCGATGGCAAGCGCATCGATGCGCTGTTCGCCCGCGAAGACAAGCCGGTCACCCTGGACTTCGCTGATGGCCGCCTGTCGGTCAGCAACACCTGCAACCGCATGGGCGGCGGCTACACGCTGGCCGACGGCAAGCTGAGTGTCAGCGCCATGGCCTCGACCATGATGGCCTGCACCGACAAGGCGTTGATGGCGCTGGACGAAGCCGTGTCGAGCCGCCTGCAGGGCGAACTGAAGGCCGAACAGGACGGCAACGGCGTGCTGACCCTGACCACCGCCAAGGGCGACGTGCTGGTGTTCAACCCGGAACCGACCGCTGAAACCCGCTACGGCGGCGCTGGCGAAACCGTGTTCCTGGAAGTGGCGGCGAAGACCGAGAAGTGCTCGCACCCGATGATTCCGGACTACCAGTGCCTGCAGGTGCGTGAGGTCAAGTTCGACGACAAGGGCCTGAAGCAGGGCGAGCCAGGCAAGTTCGAGAACTTCTACGGCAACATCGAGGGTTACACCCACGAAGATGGCGTGCGCAACGTGGTGCGTGTGAAGCGCTACGAAGTGAAGAACCCGCCGGCCGATGCGCCGTCGCAGGCGTACGTGCTGGACATGGTGGTCGAGTCGGCCATCGAGAAGTGATGTAGAGCCGACTGCTGGTCGGCTGGCTCTTGAAGGGCGGCCGCGAGGTCGCCCTTCTTCGTTGTGGGGTAGTGCCGGCCGCTGGCCGGTTGCTGCACACCGCTCCGGCGACATACGGAACATGCCGGCCAGCGGCCGGCACT